>VHDG01000450.1 GCA_016871475.1 Verrucomicrobiota bacterium | reverse complement strand
CAGTTGATACCGACGCAAAAGCAATTCTCCCTGAACCGCGCAGCGTCCAGAAAGCAATTTCCTATCAGTAAAAAGGGTATGACTCTTGGCACTGTCGGCATTTGCGCCAAGCATGTTGGGCTTGCATCATTTGATCGCGGTCGGCCGCGTCCGTTCGCGGTTTCGCGACTGGTCTTCCTGCTGCTCGCGGCGGGCAGCCTGATCTCAGCCACCGCCGCCACGTCGCCCGCCAAAGGCGGAGTGGATGGACACACCGTCGCGCTGTGGTTGTTCGACGAGACATCTTATCCGGGCACAATCCTCACGGATGCGAGCGGCTACCACCACGACCTCCGGCTGGTGACGGCTTACGAAACGTGGTGGCACAAGAACGAACACAGCGACAAGGGCGGGCCGGGGCCGGAGGCGCTGCACGTGAAGAGCGAGTCGGGCCTGGTCAAAGGCAAGTTCGGCAGCGCGCTCAAACTCCCGGCGGGCGACGGCGGTGCAGTCGTCTGGCCCGATCACAAGCAACGTTACGGCTCCTACTTCCTGCTCGACCGCGGCAGCGAAGTGCCCGAGCGCCTGAACCTGGGCTACCTCGACTGGACGCTGGAATTGTGGTTCAAGGGCACGGGCGTCCAGGACGCGCAGGCCAGCCTCTTTGAACTGCGCAATGAAGACCACGGCCAATCCAATCCGATGCTGAACGCAATCAAACTGAATACCGGGCGACAGCAGTTCACCCTCATCAGCAAGCTGCGCAAACCGCAGCGGCGAAAAAACATCAACATCGAGATCGTGATTCCGACCGACGCGGCGCGACTCAACGACGGCCAATGGCATCACCTGGCGTTCACCTACACCTGGCGCGAGGGCCAGATGCGGCATTACGTGGACGGTCAACTCCAGCCGTTGCCGGCCAAAGGCGGCTTCCTGCCCATGATGGGTGTGGTGGACTGGTTGAGCCTGACGGATCCGGACGGCACTCCGCTGCACGCCCTGCTCGACGAGATGAGAATTTCCGACGTGGTGCGTTACACCGGCAACTTCACTCCGCCCGGCACCTTCTCCAAGAACTACGCCGCGACGCCCCGCGAGGTGAACAAGCCCAACGGCCCGCCGTTGCTCTTCGGGCCGGAGCGCAAGGCGGGCGAACCGCTCCCGCTCGGCTCGCGCAAGCACGTCTTCATTGATGATGCGTTGATCGAAAAGATGAGCGATGTGACGTTCACCCCCAATCCGCCCACGCATCAGGAAACTGATTTCGTCAACACCCAGCCGTGGGAACCCACCGCGCGGATGGGCTCGACGATTCCGGACGTGTGCAGCGTGTGGGACGAAGGCGATGAAATCCGCATGCTCTATTCTAACGGCGGCATGTGGAGCGCCAAGCCGCACGTGGCCATGTTGGCAACCTCGAAGGATGGTCTGCACTGGACGAAACCCAACCTCGGTTTGCATGAGGTCTTCGGTACTCTCAACAACAACGTGGTGATGCGCTATGCCAACCAAGGCTCGGTCATCAAGGACCCCAACCCCGCCGCGCCGGCCGAGGAAAAATACAAATACGTCGCATGGGGTCACTACTGGGGGTTCTTTGCGTGGACGTCGCCGGACGGAATCCATTGGAAGCGCAACGAAACCTGCGCGCTGCCCTTCGACCCGGACGGCAGCAGCTCGTTCTACTGGGACGATCAACGCGGGTTTTACCAAGCTTACTGCCGCGTCATGCCAGACAACACCGAGTTCCGCCGGCAGACTGGCCGGTACATCGTCCCCGAAATTCTCAAGCCCTGGCCCTTCAAGAAAGTGGACCGGCCGGACATGGGCGACATGTTGCTGGCCAAACCCACGCGCGGCGAAGTGCCGATCGTGGACACCGGCGGCGAGGTGTACCGCTTCAAGGCCCACAAGTATGCCTGGGCGCCGGATGTCTATCTCGCCTTCCCCTGGCGCTACTTTGCCGGCAAGAATATCCGTCCCGGCAGCTTCCTCATGGTCAGCCGCGACGGCGAAAACTGGAAACGCTACGAAAACCCTTACTACTTCGCCTCCAGTTGGAAATTCAACGGGCGGGAAGTCCTCGAAGCTCTGACCGAGCACGGGCTGATCCGCCGCGGCAACGAAGTCTGGCAATACGGCACGGTGCGCTTTACGGAACACGGCGGCGCGCTTTACGGCGGTGTCGAGCACGAGGGCGGCATTCACGACCGGGTGTTGCGCCTGTCGCAGCGGCTCGATGGCTTCGTCTCGCTGGACGCGGGCGAGGCCGCGGGCGCGGTCGTGACCAAGCCGCTCACGTTTTCGGGCAAGAGCCTCGAGTTGAATCTTGCCGCCAAGGGCGAGGTGCGGGTTGAGTTGCAGGACGAAGCGGGGCAACCGTTGCGCGGGTTTGAACTGAGCAACTGCGACCCGATTCGCGGCGACCACATCCAGAAAAAGGTGGCGTGGAAGGGCAAGGCGAACGTGAAATCTCTCGAGGGGAAGACTGTTCGCATCCGTTTCCAACTCCAGCAAGCCAAGCTCTACGCCTGCCAGTTTGTTCCGTAGCGCGGTCAGTGGAGGTATGCAATGTTGAACTGTAAACTTCAATGACGCCGTTCAAGCCAGACAGGGTGCAACGCGTTCGACGTGTCCGCGTTTCTTCACGCGGTGAAGCGCGCAGCATCCAGAAAGCAATTTCCTATCAGTAGCACATTCCTATCAATTGTTGCGGCCGGCACGACAAGTGTTAGCCTTCGCGCAATGAAGCAAGCACGTCTACTGGATACCAGTTGCACACGCGGTTCACGCGGCTTTACGCTAATCGAGTTGCTGGTGGTGATTGCGATCATCGCGATTCTTGCCGCGATGCTGCTGCCCGCGCTATCCAAGGCGAAGGAGAAGGGAAAACGCACCGCGTGTCTGAACAACATGCGGCAGGTCGGCCTGGCGTTCCAGATGTATGAATCGGACCATCAGCGAACGCCGCGCAAGGGACATTCCGTTGATTTCAACAATCCCGGAACCGGGCAAAACGCCTTGAATAGTTTGATCCCTTACTTGGGCACGAAGTCGGGCATGGCGTCGCCTGCGGTTTACAACTGCCCGTCGCTAAAACCCAATAAAAGTTCGAGCTTTGCCCCCACCGCCTTCAGCAGCACCAGCTATTCCGTCAACCAGGTGCCCTTGGGCCGGTCCTTGTCGGTGATCCGGCGTCCGGTCGACATCATTTTCATCCAGGAGGCGTGGTCGTTATCCAACACGGTTTGGAATCAACCGGAAGCGGAGGACCGGTCGGATCCCGCACAGGATGGGCTGAAGCCAACGAAATACAACCAGTGGCACTTCTGGGCGAGTACCGCGAGGCACGAGTCCTTCAACACCCCACACGACAGCGAACATCTTTCGAATGCCCATAGTGAAGGCGGCAACTTGATATTTGTGGACGGCCACTGCGAGTACCGGAAATACCGAAGGCTCCGGAGCGGCGATTTTGGCCTGCTGCCCGACGAGCTCTATGAGCCGACCATGGCCCAAACCAACAAGAAATATGACTCCGAATTCTAGCAGCTATCTCCGGTGGTTCGAGAGCCAGAAGCCCGCGCAAGCCATGTGGATTGTTGCGTCGGGCGGGATGCTGGTCATCGCCCTGACGACGGGCGGTTGCGGAAGGAAAGTTGATGCCGATGCCGCGGGCAGGCAGTTGACCGAAAGTTTCGCGAAGGCCGAGGCGCCCGTGAAACAGGAGGTCGCCCGTGTGAACACGGCGCTTCAGGCCGGAGACTATCAACAGGCGATCGCCATGATGAATCAAATCGTGCGAGTCCAGGCCGTGGATGGGGCTCAAAAGAAGGCGGTGGATGCGCTCGTCCTGCAAGTCCGGGAGGCAACGGCAAAGGATCCGAAACTCGCGACGCCCCAGCTCCATAAAGCCACGTCGGATTTGATTCTGAAAGTCCACGGCGAACCTTGAATGGACCGCCGCCAACGCAGTCAGTCCTTTTGACGGAGAGGAAACGGTCTAAAAAGATGTCAGTCCCGGCTATTGGAGAATTTAGAGGTTGCGCATTCCTCCTTGAATGGCGAGTCCGCCGCCAAGCCGAGGAAGCCCGCATCACCTGCGCCATCGTGGACGCCGCCGCCCGCGTGCGCGACCTGAACTTCAAATACCTGGCCGAAGGCAAAGGCGCGACCGTCACCGCCCGCTTCGACCAGGACGGCATCACCATCTGCGACCCCAACCGCGCGAGCGAAGGCGCGGACAAGGTGTTCCAGCGGATT
>VHDG01000449.1 GCA_016871475.1 Verrucomicrobiota bacterium | reverse complement strand
GGATTGGTGAAAACGATTCCCGACTGATTTGGGGAGACGCGCGTGAAACCGGGGTTACCAGCCGGCGAGGGGGCGAGCGGCAGGCGGCGATGATTTCCCACCGTCTGCCATTCCGCTGCGAATGTCACAGGGATGCCCTGCCCTGCGAATGTAACAACGAGCAGGGCATATGAGCTGATGAGAAAGGCTCGAGCCAAATATTGCATCCAATGCGAGATCGGCATCCGGTGGAGCGGTTTAACTGTCGGACGCGATCGTTGACACCCCCGCGCTTGAGCGCATGAGCGCCAGGCTCGTTGAATCCGCAATGGCATGAGCTAGCGGGAGGAGTAGAGGCTGTCGTACTCGACAGCCGAGGAGAAATCCTTCTCGCTGAGCCCGCCCAAATCGTGCGAGGTCATGACAAGCTTCACCTTGTTCCATCGGATATCGATATCCGGATGGTGCCATGCTGCCTCGGCATGCTTGGCCACCCGTTTCACAAACTTCATCGCCTCCACGAAATCCTTGAATTGAAACGTTCGGGTGATTGCTTTTCCGGAAACTTTCCAATCGGGAACCCGGGCTGCGGACTTGCTGATCTGAGCAGGGGTGAGTTTTTTCATGGGCGTGCGAGGATGATCTGAAGCTCCTTCTCGATGTTCGCCGCCTCGGATTGTGCATCCTTCAAAGCCAGCCCCTTGGCCATGCCGGGACGGAGGTGCCCAACGGCATTGAGCCATGCGTCCTTCAGCAGGCGATGGCGTCTCTGAACACGCTCGAGGATTTTGAGAGGCTTCCCCGGTTTCACAAAATCGGCGGAAACGACATCCAGGCTTTCCGAGTTCGCGACTCCCAACGCGCTGAGGATCTCGCCGCAAACGATCCAGTGCCCCGAAACATCCATGTGAACACCATCACCGGCCAGGCGGAAAGCGGGATCCTTGGCCCGCCCTTTTGCGAGAGCTGCGTTCATCGGGCCATGGATGTCGATCACCTTCCAAGCATCGGCACCACGCGCGATCAACCATGCTGAGTAGGCGTCCAACACCTCGTTATACCCCACAAAAGGCGATCGATATTCGTCCAGCCCCGCGGGCAATGTCTGAGCTCGGATAGGCTGGGGATCAAACACCGGTGGGGTCAGATGCCAGATCTCGGCCCCTGCCCTGGCTGCGGCAGCCCGCAGCTTTTCGATCCCCGCCTGGAAGGCGGATGTGCGAGCTTCGGACAACGGATGGTAGATTCCATCGTTCATGCCGTAGCATGCGACGATGAGGGCGGGCTGGGTTTTTTCGATGAGCCGTCCCAACCGTTCGTGAAGATCCGGTCTGGGGAACTTTCCGCCCGCATGCCCCGGCTCGCTCAACCCCGACACCGTTTCGCTGGGGAGCCCCAGATTCAACCAGTCGAACGTCAGCGCGGGGTGCCTCAGTCTGAGCACAGCCTCCAGGAACTCGATGTATTGACCGCTGTAGGTGATGCTATCACCGACAAACACCACACGTTTGCCGGTGAGAGCTGTAATTGGAAGGCTTGCGGCATTGCCCTGCAGAAAGGTCAGTGCGGTGAACAAGACCACACCGACCCATCGCTTGGCTGAACGAAGACTGCTCATGAAGAGCTCGGGAGGATGCAAACTCACTTCTTCTTTTTGCCCTTGTGACGGCCTTTAAACGTCAGCTCGGCAATCCCGGATTTATCCAGCTCACCCAGTCCTTCTTTGACCATCTTGTCGTATTGCTTCTTCGTTGCGGTAGCCAGGGGGAGATTCAACCCAGCGGCCACGCCGAGCTTCAGGGCGATTCCGCTGTCCTTGGCGGCATGCGAGGCCGAGAAGAAACAGGAGTGATCGCGGTTCTGCATGTCCTCTCCGTCGGTTTGCAGCACTCGGGAGTTGGCTCCGGTTTGGGAGAACACCTCACGCAGCATGGCCAGATCGAGCTTGAGCGCGTGGCCAAGGCCCAGACCCTCCGCCAAGGCGGCGGTATTGATGTTCATGACCATGTTGACCAGGGCCTTCACCTTGGCGGCCTCGCCGGCCTTGCCGACAAAGCGCATGGAGGAAGCCAGCTTCTCGAGCACAGGTTTCACCCGGTTGAACACCGCCTCATCTCCTCCGAGCATGAGATACAAGGTCCCCTGCCGGGCCTGCGTGATGCTCGAAGCCATGCAGGCCTCCAGCGAGGATGCCTTGGCCTTGCGAGCCAGTTTCTCAACCTCGACGTGCACCTTCGGGGAGATCGTCGCGCAGTTAATGAAAACCCGGCCTTTCGCAGCGGTCAGAAGACTGTCGCCCTTGGGCTTGAAGATCGCGCTCATGGCCTTGTCGTCCGTGACGACAGTGATGATGACATCCGCGAGAGCCGTCACTCCCGCCAGCGTGGTGGGGGCTGCGCAGGAAAGTTCCTGGGCGAGGCTTTCCGCAAGTGGGCGATGCACATCATACACGGCTGCCACGTCATAACCTGTTTCCTTGAGGCGGCGGGCCATGTTGGATCCCATTCGCCCGACTCCGACAACTGCAATGCGTTCTGCCATATCAATGAACCTTTTTGGATGTGGTGGTTGGTGTGATTTGTTGTGTTGTGATGACTAAGCGTGATTTTGAAACTCGGGGTAGAAGGGATTGTTTAGCTTCTCCTCTCCAACCGTGGTGATGGGACCATGGCCGGGACAGAGAACGCATGAATTGGGCAGGGTGAAGATGGCCTTTCGATTCGTTTCGAGAGCCTCCTTGAAGGAAATCTTTCCTCCCCCCATTGAAGCGGCGAAGAGGGCATCACCCACCACGGCCACGGGAGCCTGAAGTCCCGAGATCACGTAGGTGGTGCCACCGATGGAATGTCCCGTCGTGGATCGGGTTTGGACGCGCAGCCCCCCCGCGCTGAACTCATGCCCGACCGAAAAGGAGCGGGTTCCAGGAAATGGCTCCTTTTCCGACGCCCAGATCTCGGCCGCGGATTCGGATCGAAAACGATCCAGGTCGGCCACGTGATCCCCGTGGGTGTGAGTGAGGAGAACCAACCGGAGATTGAGCTGTTTCGTGCGCACTGCGGCCATCACACCGAAAGCCACGGCCCCGGTGTCGAACGCGACGGCATCCCTCGAGCGGGGATCCCACACGAGGTAGGAGTTGACGGTCATATCTCCGAAGCGGGTGTTGAACTGGGCCAAACCTTCCAGCTCACGGGGTTCAGGGAGATACTTGCGATGGGCGAGTTGCAGAAGGGCCTGTTCACCGAGGTTGAGCGGGGCAGCCAGTTGTCGCAGGGGAGCTTCGAGCAGCTCGCCTTCTTTCAGCCGCTTGAGATCCGTCGGTGAGACGTTGGAAACTTGACAAAGGGAGTCGTCGCTCAACCCGGCCCCTCGTTGGGCCTTGCTGAGCACATCGGCAAAGGTGTCTTCGAGTGGAATCCGAAGCATGTGCAGTGCGCGGACAATGGAGGAACCCTCCCCGAAAAAGGAAGAAAAAACCGGAAGCAAACCGCCGTCAGTTGGGGTATAGTCCCCGCATGTTCCGCCCCAAGAGTCATCGGCGCCGTTGCCAGGCCATGCTGCTGCTGTGTGGCTCAGCAGGCCTCCTGCTCTGGGGGGCAATCGTCCTCGGGGTGGAAACCCACTCGCTGCCAGGCAAAGCCTACTGGGCGGCATGCGCAGCCCTGGGGGGCGTAGCCGCCCTGCTCGCGGGCATGGAAGCAGCCGCTACGCTGCTGGCCATCCGGCTCCGCCGGGTGGAAGCCGTGGAGATTCTGGAGCGAGCACTCCACCCGGGCGAAGAGAGCGGGGGGTGATCGGTCGGATCAGTCGGATCAGTCGGATCGACTCGCCAGCAGCACAGTCTTCCCTGGGTGCAGGAAGTGCACCCACCTCCGCGTCACCGGCTTCCCAAAAATCCCCTCCAGCGCCCGCGCATAAATCTCCAGCTGCGCACGGTAGTCCTCCGCTCTCGCTGTCGCCTCACCCGGTCCCACCCTGTCGGTCTTGTAGTCCACCAGCCACAGTTCCTCGCTGCACTCCACCACCAAATCTATCTGCCCCTGAACCACCACAAACTCCTCCTCCGCGCTCTCCGGGAAACCTTTCCTGCCGATCAGCTCCCGCACCTGATCAGCCCCCAGCCGGAGCGTGAAGGGCATCTCACGTTGAACATGCTCACCTCTCCCACGAATCTGCCGCCCAACCTCGGAGCCCCAAAAGCTCTGCATCGCCTCGAAATCCAGCTCCCCAATCTCCTCCGCAGACAACTGGCCCGCCTGCCGTAATC
>VHDG01000448.1 GCA_016871475.1 Verrucomicrobiota bacterium | reverse complement strand
CCTCCACGTTGAGAAGCGCGTCCAGAGCTTTCTCCAGGGATTCCGCCGGGGTTTCGTTCAGGACCTTGCACAGCCTGATGAGTGCGGCCCAGTCTTCGGGTCTATCCTTCGACTTGATGGTATAGATGGATCGATAGAGTTCGGGATCATCACCCAGGTATTCCAATCCGCCCTTGCCCCGCGGGCTACCCGTGACTTTCCAGCGCGCGCCTTCGGATGTGCCGAACCAGGACTGCACGAAATCCTTGTTGAACTGTTCCATGCCCACATAAAGCCCCCAACTCTCCCCGTTGATCACAACTCTTACGAAGTTATGGGCAGGTGTCGGGATCAACCTTCGCGCGATATCGGAATACAACCCGGCGCGGAGAAAACTGGGATCACCATGGCAGTTGAGCAGGTTAAGGGTGCGGTGGCCCTGGACGTTCTGTTTCTTATCAGTGAGATCGACCGAGACATTCAAAGAGCGCTTGCTGCCGGGTCCGTTCATGAAATAGGAGGATGCGCCCCGGAAATGGATTCCCACGCCGTGGTATGCTTTCCCGTCCAGCGTCATGCGGGCAGGAACCTCGACATCGGTGTTGTGGAAATCTTCCAGCTGCTTCTCCCAATCGCTCTCCTCGAAGTCGAGGAACAGTGTCCGCACGACATTGGAGTGGTAGAAGGGAAGGTCGGAGTGCAAGGCAGCCTGGTCCCTGGCGACTGCAGGTCCGGGTGTCGGTGGCTCCGCTGAGGCCCTGCGGCCACCCGGACCTCGAGGTCCTCCTCCGCCTGGTCCGCGAGATCTTTGCTCGGCTCGTCGCTCCACCGCTGCAGCCCGGGCGGCCTTGCGCTCGGTCGCGTCCAATCTGTCGTCGGAGTTGCGATCGAACTCCTTGACCAGCTTCAGCTCCGGCTGCGATCCGGGCCCCGGACCTGGTCCGCCGGGAGGCCTCCCTGGAGCGGTATCCCCGGGGATTCCCTGGGGCGGCTGTTGGGGGTTCGGGGGAGTTTGTGACAGCACCACACCTGTGGTTGTGATGGTCAATGCGATGAGTATGGCTCGAATCATGGGCGCAGCATACACCCGTGGCCATTAAGCCAGCGTTAAGCACGAACCGTTTCGCATGATTCTCTTTCGATGACCCAAGCGGAGCCGCTCCCCTGATTCCTAATCGTATCTTAATCTTCGCTGTGCGATGGTGCGGATCATCACATGAGAATTCTGGTGGTGGAAGACGAACCCCGGCTACTGCACAACCTCACCCGCGCACTGCGTGAGGAAGGCTATGCAGTTGACAATGCATCCGACGGTCGTGAAGGCCTGCGAAAGGCCCAGGACGCAGACTACAACGTCATTCTGCTCGATGTGATGCTTCCCGGATTGGAGGGTTGGGAAGTATTGAGCGAACTGAGAAGGTCGAAGCCCACGCCTGTTCTGATGCTGACGGCGCGGGATACGACCAAAGATCGGATCCGTGGATTGGATTCAGGTGCGGACGACTATCTGGTGAAGCCATTTGACCTTAGCGAGCTGATGGCACGCATCCGGGCTCTCATCCGTCGCGCTGCTGGATCTGGCAGTCCAATACTGGAATTGCCGGGCTTGGTGCGAGTGGACACGCGGTCACGCACCGTGACCCGGCAGGAGCAGACGGTGCTCCTGACCGCGCGTGAGTATGCCATCCTAGAGTACCTCGCACTGCATCGAGGGGAGGTCGTGAGCAGAACCGCTCTCTACGAGCACATCCTGGATGAAACCGATGACACCCTTTCCAATCTGGTCGATGTGCATGTGTTCGGGATTCGCAAGAAGCTGGGGCACGATCTGATCGTGACCCGGCGTGGACAAGGATACTGCATTCCGGAAGGTGAGAGTTGATGACCTGGCTCCAATCCATTCGAGGGCGGTTCCAGCTCTGGCTGGCTTTCCTGTTGATCATCCTCCTGACGGCTTTTGGGATCACCGGGCATCATTTGTACAAGAGTCGCTTGCTGGACCGTACGGACGAGGAACTGAACCGTCGGCTGGCTGCTCTGAGTGCCGATGTTCACAGCCCCCAGCGACTTGCTGGAGAGCCTGGGAGCGGGCCACCATCAGACCGAAAGCGAGGGCGCTTCTGGGAAGCTCCTCCTGGTTTCTCCGGATCGGAGATGCCTGGAACACCTCTCCGTTCTCCCGAAGGTCCCGGGTCTCGTCGCCCGCTTCGTCTCTCCGCTACCACCCAGCAATGGTTTGGATCCCAGGAATCCGACGATTTCTACTTCGTTATTTGGCAACGAAACGGTGAAACCCTGGCCCGGTCCACCAACGCCCCGCTCTCTTTAGCCGCTCCCTCGCGCCAAAGGGGCGACACCACACCCGTCTTCCGCACCCGCGATCGGTCCCGTGAGGTGGTGCGGTTCACCGAGCTGGGGGATTCCGTGCTTGTCGGGCGTAGCATGACTCGGGATCTGGAGGATCTAACGCGGTTCGGATGGTGGATGGCTCTGGGTGGAGCCACGGTTCTCGTGATAGCCCTCGGGGGTGGGTGGTGGCTTGTTTCACAGGCCATGCGTCCGGTTGAGGTGATCGGTCACACGGCTAATCGAATCTCGCGAGGCAATTTGTCGGAGAGGATTTCTGTGCCCAACGCGGAGAGCGAGTTGGGACAGTTGTCTGCGGTGCTCAACTCGACCTTCGCCCGACTCGAAGAGGCTTTCTCACAGCAGCGGCGCTTTACTGCGGACGCGGCACACGAACTGCGAACTCCCCTCGCTGTTTGGATCACAGAGGCGCAGGCCACTCTCTCCCGGGAACGCACGCGCGAGGAGTATCGACAGGCGTTGGATGAATGCCTCTCGGTCGCGCAGCACATGCGTCAGCTCACTGAATCGCTGCTTCAACTCGCCCGCCTGGATGCACGGCAGGAGCTCCTGGAACGAACCCCTCAGGATCTCGCGATGCTTGCACACTCGGTTCTCGACCTCCTGACGCCATTGGCGGAGGCGCGCAGCATCCAGTGGAGCAAAAATCTGGAGCCCGCTTCGTTCTTGGGTGACCCGGGCCGTATCCAGCAGGTCATTGCGAACCTGGTGAGCAACGCTGTGAGGTTCAGTCCTGAGGGCGGAGTCGTGACACTGTCATCGTCTGTTGAGGGGGACAGAGCTGTGTTGTCGGTGCAGGACGAGGGACCGGGTATTCCGGAAAGCGATTTGCCCAGAGTGTTCGAGAGGTTTTATCGCGTAGATGTCGCCCGGTCCTCGGAGGGCGGCCATAGCGGTCTTGGGCTGGCCATCAGCCAGGCCATTGTGGAGGCACACGGCGGAAACATACGTGTGACCCGCCGTCCGTCTGGCGGATGCTGCTTCACGGTGACCCTCGTTTCAGCTGCGAGCGCTGGCGTCCCGCCGGCGTGAGACCATGCACAACTCACAGCCCAGCGAAGACGCCAGCACTCCCCCCCGTGGATTGATCATCAACGTGAGAACTGCTGGGGACTGTTTCGACTTCCTTTGCACGCGAGCCAGCATTCGTGCTCTATTCCGGCCGACGGTTGCCATGAGACCCTCGCTTCTTCTATTGACGGTCGCGCTGATCCTATGTCCAAGCCCGGCTGGCGTGCTTCGAGCCGCCGGCAGGTATGCCGTGTTCAAGTCCGTGGATAGCGGCCGATCGTGGGTTCGCGCGGACAAGGGTATTGCTAGAGAACATCGAATCAATGCATTCGGCTCCTTGGGCAAAGCGGTCGTCGCCGGTACGGACTCAGGCATCTACATCTCGCTGGATGGAGCGGAGGACTGGCAACCTGTGACCGGAGCGGCCCAATCCTCGCGTCGGATCATCAGTTTCGTGGCCCAGGCAACCAAACTTTTTGCCGGCACTGATGGCCAGGGGATGCTGGTTTCCTCCGATACAGGCATGTCCTGGGTGGTGAATCGCAGCTTTTCCTCGAAAAAAGTCCGTTGCCTGCTCGCTCACAAAGATTTGCTCTATGCCGGAACCGATACTGATGGCGTGTTTTCTTCCACCGACGGAGGACAATCCTGGTCGTCGTTTAACGAGGGACTTCCGGCGAACGCCCAGATTTTTGCGATGTCGATGGCAGGGGACAGATTGTTTGCGGGCCTCTACAGCAAAGGACTGTACGTCTGGAAGGAACCGGAACAGCGATGGACCCGGACAGGCCCTGTTCGACCCTTGGCACTTGCAACGATGGGGACCGTTCTGATCGCCGGACACAATCCTGGGGGGATTTTTTGGAGCGAAGACTCGGGAGCGCCCTGGT
>VHDG01000447.1 GCA_016871475.1 Verrucomicrobiota bacterium | reverse complement strand
CGGCCACCGGAGCCGAAGCGGGCGTAGCCCGGGCATCCTGAAGGGGTGGACAACGAACCTGGGGCCCCGGTCACCGACGACTGGCGATTGGACACTCACACCATCCCTCCTCGCTCCTCACTACCCTCGATGTCGAACGCGCGGCTTGTTGTCCACCCTTGAGGGTGTGCCTTCCTGGGCGAAGGTACGCAACGGCAGCGAATGTCCTTTGCAACGCGCGGGGGAGAGGCAATTCGCTCGCATGGTCTGATCGATGGAGCCGAAGCGGGCGAAGTGATTTGGAAGTTACGTTTGTCGAACAGGCACGAGGGCCCGGGGTCAAATCGCTCTCCGGTCACCCGGGGCGAGGGGTCCAAAGCCATGTTCGACAATGCAAACGACCCTGCGGAATATGCCTGGGATCCGCACTTCAGGCTTCTACAGTCCATGCCTCCACCTCTATGGTGCGCCGCATGCTTGTGGTGCACGTGCATGTGAGAGTGAAGCCTGAGTGTTTGGAAGCCTTCCTGGCCGCAACGGTGGCGAACGCCAGGGCCAGTCTGCAGGAGCCCGGCATCGCTCGATTCGACATCGTTCAGCAACAGGACGATCCCTGTCGTTTTGTGCTGGTGGAAGCGTATCGCACAGCAGATGCCCCTGCCGCCCACAAGACGACGACACATTATGCAATTTGGCGGGACAGCGTGGCCCCCATGATGGCAGAGCCACGATCCTCCGTGAAATATGACAACATCCACCCCGGCGATACCGACTGGTGAGAGCGTCCTCCGGTTCGAGTTCGCGACATCGCACCGAGTGATCTTCGGTGCCGGCAGCCTTTCCCAAGTGGGGCCTGCGGTCAGGTCTTTGGGGAGCAAGGCCATGGTCATCACGGGCCGCAACCCGGACCGCGCCCGCACTCTCACGACCGCTTTGACAGAAAGCGGAGTGGAGTCGGTGGTGTTCCCCCTGGCAGGTGAACCAACCGTTGAGAATGTGGCCAAAGCGGCAGATCAGGCGAGGAGTGCGGCTTGTGAAGTCTTCATCGGACTGGGTGGCGGTAGCGCGATGGACGGGGCCAAAGCCGCAGCTGTGCTCGCTGCCAATCCCGGGGATCCATTCGATTATCTTGAGGTGATAGGTCGGGGACGAGTTCCTGCCGGCGGGTCTCTCCCATGTGTCGCGATTCCAACCACGGCAGGCAGCGGTGCAGAAGTCACACGGAACGCGGTCCTCACCTCCCCACAACATCATCTGAAGGTCAGCCTCCGCTGCGCTTCCATGCTTCCGCGGGTGGCGCTGGTTGATCCGCAGCTGACCCTGGATCTTCCCCCTGACCTGACGGCGAGCACGGGGCTGGATGCGTTGACACAGCTGATTGAGCCCTACGTATCGAGCCGTGCAAATCCGATCACCGATGGGTTTTGCCTGGATGGCATCCGACGCGTGGCGAGGTCTTTGGAGAAAGCCTATTCAAATCCGAACGATCTAAAGGCACGGGAGGAAATGGCTTTGGCAAGTTTGCTCGGAGGGATGTCGCTTTCGAACTCGGGGCTGGGGGCGGTGCACGGATTCGCCGGTCCCATCGGTGGAGCCTTTCCCGCGCCCCATGGCGCGGTGTGTGCCGCCCTGCTGCCCTGGGTGATGGAAGCCAACATCCATGCCTTGCGTCTGAGGGCTCCCAATCACGTGGGATTGTCCCGCTATCGGTATGTCTCCCGAGTGCTTACGGGCAAGGAGGATGCCACATCCGACACAGGACTTGCGTGGATCCGAAGCTTCATCGGCCAGTGCGGCCTTCCCAGGCTCCGCGATCTCGGTGTTCGGCATGAACATTTTTCAGGCCTGATCGAGAAGGCAGTGCTCTCCAGCAGCATGAAGTCGAATCCCATCGCCCTCACGGCCGTGGAGCTTCGAACGATCCTGGACCGTGCATGGTGAGGAGTCGCACAGGCGGTTCCCAATCCGCCATCGCTCGAGGAAACCCCACGGTCTTCAATCAGCTCTGAATCTGCCGGCGATACAGCTCCTCGAGCCGGTCGAGCATTCTTTCATGACCGTGCTCCGCCTCCACATAGCTTCGTCCAAGCGCACTCCTTCGACGAGACTCGTCTCTGTGGCTGAGAGCGTCGCGCAAGGCTGATGCCAGTCCCACCGGGTCACCGGCGGGGGCAAGCCAGCCGCGTTCGTTCTGACCGATGATCACTCGAATCCCGCCGAGGTCGCTCCCCACCAGGGGCGTCCCGCAAGCCAACGCCTGAAGCCCAACCTGCGGGATCCCTTCGTGCAGCGAGGGCATCGCCAAAACGTCCAGGCTCCTCATGACCTCCGGGATGTCCTCCCGTTCACCGAGAAAATGGACTCTCTGCAAAAGATCCTTCGACTCCGCATCCCGCCGGACAAAGTCCTCCATGGGACCTGATCCGACGAAAACACACTCACATCGGATTCCCTGCAGGCGGAGCTGTCGGACAGCCTCGAGAAGAATCGAATGTCCTTTGGCGCGCCTGAAGATCCCAATCATTCCCACCAGGAAGCGTTCTTCCTGGCTGGGTGGAATGTCGAATTGGACACGGGGCCCGGCGTTGTCAAAACGAGCCAGATCGATGCCGGTAGGGATGGTGGAGACGAAGGACTCAGGCAGGGAGAAAACGCTTCGGAGCTGGTTTGTGATCGCTGGGCTTGTCGTGATGAGATGATGAACCAGATCCTTGTAAGCGAGCCGGCTGATGAGCGGGCTGCTGATCGGGACTTCGAAGTGACGGGAGCGGACAACCAGCGGCGTTCCGGCGAGCGTTCCGGCGAGACAGCCGATCCAGGAATCCCTTGAGCTGTGTGGGTTCAGGATCTGGATCCGGTGTTTTCGCAGCCAGCGAGATAGTCTCCAGATGGTGGAAGGCATCCGACCGGTGCCGCAGAGGAGCGGAGAGACCGGGATTCCTGCCTGCGCAGCGTGGACAGCGAGCCGGGAATCGGGAGGAGCCCAGAGGCTTACGAAGGACCCACGACGTTGAAAGCCGGTTAGCTCGGCGAGAATCCTGCGTTCCTGGCCACCCCATCCCAGGGAGCTCTCCAGGTGTGTGATCCGCCACGGGACATGATCATTCATCGTTGTTGCATCAGGCTTTCCACATTGGAGAAATGGGACTCCAGGAGGTCAATCCTGTTCTTAGCAACCGCGCAGAAACAACTTGCGGTTTTGCCGAACAGGATTTTCTTTGTGCAGGATTCTGTCGCCTCTTAGTGTCCCGGCGAGGTTGGGAGCGATTCCCAATCAAGTGAGTCCTTTTTTTGTCGAACCCCTAATATAAATGGTTGACCGCGTTCCTTATCTTGACTTGGCGGCGCAGATGAAACCCATTCGCGCCGAGATCGACAAAGCTATCGCCGAGAATCTTGATCGGTGTTCATTTTGTCTGGGCCCGGACGTAGAGCAGTTCGAGAAGGATTTCGCAGCCTTCGCCGGCTGCTCACACAGCGTGGCTTTTAACAGCGGTACCTCCGCTCTGCATGTCGCCCTCCGGCTCCTCGACATCCAGCCTGGCGACGAGGTGGTGACAACCCCTTTCACATTTGTGGCGACCAGCTGGGCGATCTCGTATGTGCACGCCAAGCCGGTCTATGTCGATATCGACCCCAAGACATTTAACCTGGATCCCAGGAAGCTTGAGGCTGCCATCACTCCCCGCACGAAGGCCATCATGCCGGTGCACCTGTACGGGCATCCTTTCGACGTGGATCCCATTCTGGAGATCGCGCGCAAGCGTGGGCTTCCAGTCGTTGAAGACGCGGCCCAGGCACATGGGGCAACCTACAAAGGTCGAACCGTCGGCAGCATGGGTGTCACCGCCGGCTTCAGCTTCTATCCCGGCAAGAACCTGGGTGCCTATGGCGAGGGTGGTGCGCTGACGATGAATGATCCCAAGCTTGCTGCTCGCGCCAAGTCCCTGCGTGAGCATGGATCCACCGTTCGCTACTATCACGACGAGATTGGATATAACTACCGGATGGAAGGCATCCAGGGAGCGGTCCTGAAGGTCAAGATGAAGCACATCGCCAACTGGACCAAAGTCCGTCAAAGAGTGGGACGCCGTTACAACCAGCTCCTGGCGGGGCTGCCTCTTGAGCTGCCGTCCGAATCAGCCGGATGCGAGAGCGCCTGGCATCTTTATGTCGTCCGGCATCCGCAGCGTGATGACATCAAGAAGCATCTCGAGTCCGCGGGTGTGGGATGCGCACTTCACTATCCGCTGCCGCTCCACCTGCAGAAGTGCTACC
>VHDG01000446.1 GCA_016871475.1 Verrucomicrobiota bacterium | reverse complement strand
CCAGCGGGTTCGACGCGCCGTCGTTCCACTCAGACCGCGCTGCATCGGATGGTGACCGGACTTTGCCAGATGCTGGCGCCGATGCTGGCATTCACGGCGGATGAGGCTTGGGAGTTTGTGGTGGGGAGGGGAGTTGAGTCCGTGCACGAATCCGTCTGGAAGCCCCTGGGGTTTGTCGTTCCGGATGCGGAGCGGGAAGCATGGGGCAAGCTGCTGGAAGTACGGGAGCAGTGCCTGCCTGCGATCGAAGCAGCCCGACAGGCGAAGACCCTGGGCAAAGCGCTTGAGGCCCGCCTTCAGGTTACTCTCCCTGCGGCGACCGCCGACCGCCTGCGTCCGTTCGCCCGGGAGCTGCAGGAGCTTTTGAATGTTTCCCAGCTCGACATCCACTCAGCTGACCAGGCTCTGGATGCTCCGTTGAAGTGCGAAGTGTTCAGAGCCGAGGGATCGAAATGCGAACGTTGCTGGCATTGGGAAACCGGAGTGGGTGCCCGTGCTGAACACCCCGACCTTTGTCCACGCTGTGTGGAAGCGGTAACTCCAGCCTGACCAGAGCGCGACTCGTGGGTGTCCATCAAGTGTGCTTGGCTTCTGATGAAAATCAGGACCGAACTGGACCGCCTCAAGTCGGAGTGACCCGGTAGAAGCGATGCTTGAGGGGGGGGGTGAGCTCGATGACCGGGTTATGGTCTCTCGTTTCCCTCGGCTCGTGATCGTCCCAAAGGAGTGCCAGACGAATGGTGTTGAAGAACAATGAATACCCGGAACGTTCTCAGCTGAGATTGTTTCCCACAGATTCAGGACTCCACAGATAGAGACTCAGAGAAACGACTTCTGGGAATCTCATCTGCGGAACCCCGAATCTGAGGGAAACTTCTTCGGGTGGGGGGGTATATCCTCAAGACCTGGTTGGGCATCGGTCATCGTTGCAAATTCAGTCTTCATTCGTCTGATTACCTTTCCTGTCTCGGTCCGAATCTGGTCCGTAGGTAACAGATTTATGACAGGAAAATTGGGGACAGGAATATTACCCGAGGACTCTTTGGGACCTGTTCATCGTGTTTTTTTTCGTGCGATTCTAAGGAAGTAGGGGTACAGGAAAACGCGCCCCAAGAAGACTTCTCTCCCCATTTTCCTGTCCTAAATATTCCTGTCGAATCGGGTCCGGGTGTGGAACGGGACCTAGGTTTCTGATTTAGGACAGGAAAATTAAGGACAGGAATATTTTTCTCGGGCTCTAATGACCCGTCCCACTATTGCTCTTCAGGTGAGCAGGGGTTGGATCAGGTCTCCATGCACGTCAGTGAGACGAAAATCCCGGCCTTGGAAGCGGAAGGTTAATCGCAGGTGATCCAAGCCCAGCAGATGCAGGATCGTGGCATGGATATCATGCACATGCGCGCGGTGCTCCACGGCATTGAATCCGAGTTCATCCGTGCTCCCAATCACGGAGCCTGCCTTCACTCCTCCTCCCGCGAACCACATGGTGAACGCTTCAATATGATGATTCCGACCCGTCTTCTCCCGGATTTCACCCATCGGAGTTCGACCAAACTCTCCGCCCCAGATCACAAGCGTGTTCTCCAGCAGCCCTCTCGACTTCAGATCAAGAATGAGACCCGCGCAACCCTGGTCCACTTCGTGAGCCACTTTAGCAAGATCATCGTCGATGGTCTGGCCCTGTCCTCCGTGGCTGTCCCAATCCGCATGGTAGAGCTGAACAAATCGAACTCCGCGCTCCACAAGCCGTCGGGCGAGCAGACAGTTGCGGGCAAACCCGGGCTTCTCCTTGTCGCAGCCGTAAAGCTTCAGGGTGGCTTCGCTCTCGCCACTGAAATCCACAAGCTCGGGGCCGCTGGTCTGCATGCGGGCTGCCAGTTCGTAGCTGTCGATTCTTGTCGCCAGTTCCGGATCTCCCGTTTCAGCCAGACGCGCCAGGTTCAAGTCGCGGACTGCGTCCAGAGCGCGGCGTTGGCGTTCCTCCGAAATCCCTTCAGGGGTTTCCAGGTTCAAGATCGGAGAGCCTGCGCTGCGGAATGGAACTCCCTGATAGGATGTTGGGAGAAAGCCGCTGCCCCAATTCACCGCGCCGCCCCGAGGTCCACGTGGACCTGATTGCAACACAACAAATCCTGGAAGATCCCGGGCCTCGCTGCCGATCGCGTAGTTCACCCACGACCCCATGCTCGGACGTCCGAACTGGCCCGACCCGGTGTTCATGAACAACTTCGCCGGAGCATGGTTGAAAACGTCGGTGGCGCAGGAGCGAAGAAACGCGATCTCTCCCGCGACGCTCCCGATGTGTGGCATGAGATCGCTGACCCACATGCCTGACGGGCCGTATTGGCGAAAGGAGCGCTTGCTTCCCAGGAGTGTGCTTCGGTTCTTGAAGGACGAGTCCATAAAGGCGAATCGCTTGCCTTCGAGAAACGAATCCGGAATGGGCTTGCCGTTTAACTCATTCAACCTCGGTTTCGGATCAAACAACTCCAGCTGGGAAGGCCCTCCTGCCATGAAGAGATAGATGATGTTCTTCACCTTCGGGGCGTGGTGGTACCGAGTGGCCTGGTCCTGGGCGGGTGCGGCCTGGAGCATCTGCTCGTCGAGAAGCGACGCCAGCGCGACGCCTCCCAACCCGATGCTGCACCGGTTGAAGAAGTGTCGGCGTGTTGAATGGTACAGGAGCGGGTTCATTCGCGGGTTTGAGATTCGTCGAGGTTCATTAGAACACGAGCAACGGTCATCCAGACAGCGTCTTCATTGTCCGGCATCGCCTGTCTTTCCTCGCGGATGAGGACGCGAAGTCGCTCCACCTCCTGCGAGGTGGGCAGCCGGCTGGTGCACCATCGGTATCCAGCGGCGATTCGTTTTTCATCGGATGCGTGAGGGTCGAAACTCCTGAGGCGTTGTGACAGTGCAAACGCCATTTCCGTGTAGGCTGGATCGTTGAGCAGGGTCAGGGCTTGCAGAGGGGTGTTGCTGCGGTTCCTGCGGGTGCAGGACTGGCCGCCTTCAGGAGCGTCGAAGACTGCGAGCGCAGGATGCAGGGTTGTCCGTTGCAGATGAGTGTAGAGCGCCCGTCGGTATCTGTCCTCTCCCGGGCTCGCTCTCCAGGGCCGGTCGTTCTGGGTGAAGGAACCCAGACCTTCGGGCTGGGGTGGAAACACGGGAGCTCCACCCAGAGCTGGATTCAGAAGGTCGCTCGCTCGCAGGAAAGAGTCGCGGATCAATTCGGCTTCCAGTCGGAGCCGGCTCTGTCGAGTAAGCCATTTGTTTCCTGGGTCAACCTCCACCATCATTGGGGTTGTGTGGCTGGATTGGCGATAGGTCTGCGTGGTTAAGATTTGTCGGATCAATTTCTTCAGGCTCCAGCCATTCTCCATGAAATCGACTGCCAGCCAGTCGAGCAGAGCGGGGTGGGTCGGTGGCGAGCCTTGAATACCGAAATCGTTCTCGGTTTCCACGAAGCCGCGTCCGAAGATCTGCTGCCAGATTCGATTCACTGTGACCCTGGCGGTCAGCGGGTTGGCGGCAGATGTCAGCCACTTCGCCAGATGGAATCGCGTGGGATGTGAGCGGCTGTTTGTGAGGGAACTCGTTTCGAACTCATTCAAGGGGGGCAGGACGGCGGGCACGCCTGGATTCACCACATCGGAAGGGCGGGTGAAGTCGCCCTTGATCAGCACACGGGTCTCGCGCGGCTTGGGCAACTCCTTCATCACCAGACTGGTCACGATGCGAGGTGCCTTGCTCTTGAGTGTTGCAATGTCCTTCTGGCGACGTTGACGTTCGGGATCCTGGTTTCGATGGACGGCATGGACAAAGTTGGATTGATCCAATGTCCTTTGAGCGGCGGGGATTTGAAGCACTTCCTGAGTGACAGGTCCGAACTTGGAGAGGCGTTCCTTCGTTAGATTCACTTCCCACTTGGGAAGCTGCGGATCGAGTTCCTCGCGAATCCATCGATCGAGATCCTTTTCCAGTTTTTGCCACTCGACCCTCAGGGCATCGCGTTTGGCCAGGTCCTCGGGGGCGGAAAGCTCGACGAAGTGTTCGGCTTCCAGCGCGCTGTTCCCGTGGCCGTCGTTCTCGGTTGAGTTGAAAAAGGCCATGAACCGGTAGTAGTCGCGCTGGGACACCGGATCGAACTTATGGTCATGGCATTGGGCGCAGGCGAGTGTGAGTCCCAGCCAGACGGTGGCGGTGGTGTTCACCCGATCCACCACGCTTTCCACACGGAACTGTTCAGGATCAACGCCCCCTTCATGATT
>VHDG01000445.1 GCA_016871475.1 Verrucomicrobiota bacterium | reverse complement strand
AGGCGAGTGCATCGCCGTTGGGCTCCGATGCCTCGGCGCGAAAATCGACCTGCTGCCCCGGGGAAACCTCAAGGGATGAAGCAGAGACGACCCCCGCCGGCGGTTGGTTTGTCGGAAAAGCCCCGATATTCACCACGACATCCATGGCCTCGGGATAAGTGCCCGCTTTTCCGATCGGAGTGAAATGGACGTTCACCCTGGGGTCCGAGAAGGTCCGGCCGATGGCGATTGCGTTGTTGTCGGCATTGCCCTTGAGGCGAACATCGAGCAGATAAGTGCCTTCATTGCCGTTGCCAGACCACATCAGCTGGACGCCGTTCATCAGCGCCTTCTTGTCCAACTTGCGTTGACGGAACTGCAGCCAGTAGTTCTGGCTGGCGTCGCGGCGAAACTTCAGCCCTCGAACCCCCGAGCTGTCGTTCAGATCGAAGGAGTAGAGCCGGTACAGTCCACTGCCGCGGAGGTTGAGATCGAGGATGTCCGTGTCGGGGATCCAGCCGAGATAGTTCTTGTAGCGACTGTTGAACTGGTTGGGTGAATTGCCACCGCCCATCGGGTCGTTGCTGTCGCCGTATTCGACGTTCTGACCTTCGCCGGCGATGCTCTGGGCCTTGGTGTCCCAGAAGTGAGCATGGTTCAAACCCAGGTTGTGCCCAAACTCATGGGCCGACACCGCTGCATCCCAACAACGGTTGGCGAGGTGGAAGCCCACGCCGCCCACATAGGCCAGGCCGCAATATGAAGCCGCCGGTTTGCCATCGGTCACGACGTAGAGGAAATCGTATTGATCCAGCTGATATCCATGCACGTCACGAGCCACGGCGCGACAGGTGTCATAGAGCTTCCCCAATCCTGTGTTGTCGTACTCCGCCACCAATCCAGGCAGCTCAAGGGAAGGCGTGATGCTGGATCCTTTTCCCAGGGGCGCCATCACCAGCTTGCCATACGACATCTCATACATGTAGTTGCTGAAGTTCTGCCAATGGCTCAGAGCCTCGTTGGTCGTCATCCCGCCCCGATGATCGGACCAGACAGGGCGCATCAGGAGCATCCGCTTGCGTCCTTCCGTGTATTGCGACTCCGAGACCGCCAGCGAGAGAAGCTCGCCGCCCGGTTCATCAAGACCCAACGCCGCCATCCTCGCGCGCACCCAGCCTTCGGCATCCACCTTCCCGCAAAACGCGTGGTGCTGCCCGCCAAACTGAACCGTGGTTTCGGTGTTGGAGGCAGTGACCGGCTGCTCGCTCACGCCACACAAAGGGTCAGGCGCTGAGGTGGACGCACGCGCGGCCACAAGATCTGCCTGCTCCGCCGCATCGACGAACCGTGCCGGGGTTTCATGCAAAGCCAGCACCTGCCCCGGCCTGCCCAGCGATGTCACAAAGGGTACGCTCGCCGCGCTGTTGGCTACTGCGATCCCACTCACTGGCATGCCATGGCGGGTTTGCCATCGATTCCCATCTCCGTAAGTGAAGGCCTGGAAGGCTTCTCCATCGATCGTCACAGTCCTCAGCACGGCAGGCAACCTGCTGGAAACCTCCGCGGAAGGCAGCGATGCCAGCACCGCAAGATCCGCAAGCGCATTGATGGGTGTTTCGACCTTCGAGGCGATCGATTCGGGCAGGGCCTTCCGCTGCGCATAGGTCAGTGCACTCTGCAGAGCGCGCTGAGGGTTGGTTTGAACCAGGTCCGCAAGAACGGTAAGACGGGCCTCAGCCAGACGCCTGCCCTCTGCCTCAAGAGCCGGACGATCCCCAGGGCTCGCGGCTTTATACCGGGTCAACCACAGATTAAAGGCCTCAACCGATTGCGGAAGCGTCATCTCGGGCATGGATTCGGTCGCCGCACCCGACCTTCCCGCCATCCGTCCATGCCCATCGCCGGGCTCTGGAGATGGAAGCAGTCCCGGGTGATCCGAGGCAGCCGGAGGAGTCGGCTGGGGAATGGAGACCTGGGGAGGAGACTTGGGGCTGTCGCTGGATTGGAAGTAGAACGATGAAGCCACTAACACGGCAAGGAGCGGGAGGACTCCAAAACGTAAGGTTCGATTCATGAGAGGTCCGGGTTGACTTACTCCAGGAAGGGGCATTAATCAAGCACAGGAGGGGTTCTGAATCGAAAGAGTCGCATTTCGGTCTTTCCGGATCCCATGCTGATTGCAACCGCGGTCAGGTGAACCGTTTGCCCCCACAAACCGACGGAGGGAAATCGGCTCGATAGGAGAGTGACGAAGTGAAGGGAGCCCAGTCCAACCATGAACTCGATTTGCCGCTTGCGCTGTGATCGGCTCTGCTCCAACTTAATGGCGCCCGGCCTGCAATTTTATGCGATTCACATCCTTTGTCCTTGGTGTGTGCGCGGTCTTGTCAGTCGTTTCGGCTGAAGGTGCCTCACCCGCTCCACTATCCATTCAGGAATTCTCACGGAGTAACTCCACGGTAAGACTCTCGTGGACACCCCTGCCCGCCATCGAAAGCTATGAGGTGCTTTCCGCCAGTTCACCCGTCGATGCCTTCGAGCGACAACTGCAAGGGGTGTTCAACAACTTCACCTGGTCCGGCAACAGCGATGCCGGGGCTGGGTTCTACAAGCTGGTGGCGCAACCGCTCAGCGACGAGGCCTTGTATGCGGCGAATGCCTTGAACCGAATCGCCTACGGTCCCACCCCGGACGAGCTCGATCGAATTCTAACAGGGGCGAACCCGACTGGGGCGCAGGGTTTTATCAATGAGCAGCTGGCTCCGGAGTTGATCCAGGAGACCCTGGACACGGATCCTCCGATATCCGGATGGGTGTTCAACACCGTCAGTGGCCCCATCGAGAGCGCCCGTCTTTACATCTATTTGGATGGGCCGGGCTCTGTCCTGATTGATGACATCAAGCTGGTCGCAGGAGCCGAACCGGGGGTCGGAGCAAATCTTCTTCAGAACGGGGGATTCGAAAGTGCGCTCTCTCCGCGATGGGTTGCCACCGCAAATTTCACGAACTCTTTGCAGGTCACCGGGGGCGCGAAAGAAGGCACACGAATGTTGCAGCTGACCGCGACGGCAGCCGGTTCAGGAAATGGCAACGCGCTCTACCAGAACTTTTCGGGAGTCCAGGCCGGACAGGTTTACACGCTCAGCTACTGGCATTTCACCACCAATCTCAACCGCACCCTCACAATCCGATGCTCCGGGCCAACTTCCCTCCGGTCCGAACACGCCGTCTCACCCGCCCGTCCTCCGGTTGCACAGATCCATTCAGAGCTGCTTTCAAGGAACGTAAACCTCGCCGGACTGAGGAGCTGGTTTGTTCAACACGCCGTTTACAGCCAAAGGCAGCTGCTCGAGGTGATGAGTCAGTTCTGGGAAAACCACTTCGTCACCGAGCACTCGAAGACCGTGGATTATTTCGATCGCTACTACGATGACTTTGACCAAATCGACCGCATCGCGGCCGATCTGGAATTTCGCGAGCTGACCAGGTGGCGCGACACCATGATGAAGCCCACCGGGACCTTCAGGGACCTGCTTCGGATCAGCGCTGAAAGTCCGGCGCAGATCATCTACCTCGACACCGTGGACAGCCGGGGTGACGGCAGATATATCGCCAACGAGAACTATGCGCGTGAGTTGCTGGAGCTGTACACGTTCGGCGTGGACAACGGCTACGACCAGACGGACATCGTGACGATGTCGCGTGCGTGGACTGGCTGGACTGTCCGGCTGAAGGATGAGGTGAACATCAACAATCCCTTCGCCCCGCAAACCACCAACATCCTCGACACCACGATTACGAACCTGGCCCAGCTCGGTGCGATCTCGAACCTGGTGGGGGTCTGGACGCTGCACTTCCGCAACAGCCGGCATGCGACCGCGGCGAAGACCATTTTCCCCGGCAAGCGTGTTCCCGCCCGATTTGGAGCGCCCTGGGCCAACCGGTTGTACGAGCTCCGGCTTCCCGCCCGCAGCGGTGATCCAGGCATGCAGGATGGTTACGATGTGATCAATCATCTCTCCGACCAGCCTTTCACCCAGGAATACATCTCAGTGAAGTTGTGTCGCCTGCTGGTGCATGAAGATTTTCATCATGGAGAGTACGATTACCGCGACCCCAACCTCTCTGAGGAAGGCAAGCTGGTCCACAAATGCATGCAGGCCTGGGAAAACGGTTCTCCAAAGGGACAGCTACGACAGGTGCTTCGAGTCATTCTTGAGTCGGATCTCTTCAAGAAGCAGCCGGGCTCCATGCAGAAGATCAAGACACCGATCGAATTCTGTGCGAGCGCGA
>VHDG01000444.1 GCA_016871475.1 Verrucomicrobiota bacterium | reverse complement strand
GATGGTGAGATTGGCATTTGAACCGACCAGGGCGAACACGTTTGTAGGTTGCGTCGTGATGGTCGGTGGAACGAGAACAACGAGCGAGGCATTGGAACTTACGGTGGAGCCGGCTGGGCTTGAGACCACCACCCTATAGTCACCGGCTTGGCTCAGCTGGAGGTTGGTCAGGCGTAGAACGGACTGATTGGCTCCGGCAATGGGTGCGCCACGAAATTGCCATTGATAACTACGGGGCAGGGCTCCCGCGACCAGAGTCTCAAAGCTTGCCTCCTGGTTTTCCACGCCGACCAGGCTGCGAGGCTGTGAAGTAATGACGGGAACTGCTCCAACGTTCCACGCAGACCCGGGGCTGGGTTGTGCAGCGATCCAGTTGATCGGATCACTTCCAAGGCCGGTCTCCTGGATTCGATGCAGCGAGGCACCGCCTCCATCGGCGGCAGTCGGCCAGCCACCCCGATCGTTGTAACGAACTTCGTCATCAGGAATTATTGGCCCGAGTTGTAGGGTCAGTCTTTCACCACTGTCCTGGAGATTTCCTGGATAGGGGCCAAATACCTGGACGCTCGCCGGGAGGGCATACAGAGCCCGGAAGACCTCGGGGTCCAGTTTACACACGACGGCGCGTTCGCCGGGCTTGAGTGTGGCGCCTGTCGGAAAGCTGAAACCAATACCCTCGACGGTCCATGGGGCTGGTGGAAGCCCCGGTGGGTTAAGTGCTTGGACCGCCTCGGATCGGTTCAGAATCTCAACGAACTCGTCATCCCCCGAAGCTGGATTGTAGTGGATCTCTGAGATCACGAGGTTGCCCACGCGATGCGCGAGATTGGTTGCGCCTGGCGTCTGGAAAGCTTGCGCAGGGAATGCTTCTTCGCCTGTGGTGAGGACCACTCGTCCGAAGGAGACTCCGTCATAAGCACTACCAAATCTGAACCCATGGCTATAGCCCGTCAGGATGCCTCCCGCATCCGTAGAGAAGAGCATCACCTCGTCGCCACCAGCACTGAGGCCAAAGGGTACCGGCGGACCCTGACCCTGCCATTGTCCTTCTCTGACAACGAAGAAGCCACCTGCGGGGATCTCAGTCCCTGCGGGGATCCGGTACTTTTTGGGTGTCGCAGGATCATCGGTGAGGAACCAGCCTCCAATCGACGCCGTCGTCCCACCTAGATTGTGGAGTTCAATGTATTCGCTGCCTTCCCCATGATCCGGATGCGGGTTGCTCAAGACCTCATTGATCACGACATTGGGGATCGAGGACGTGGGGTCTGCCGCACCTGGTGATCCACCAGACATGGAGCTTGCCCGCCAGTGGAGACCATCGTCCGGGTCGTCCGCATTGCCTGGAACGCGAGGCACCAGCGAGAATCCGTTGCCGTCCGCGAGCACCGGCCACGGAGCGGCATCCCCATAGGTGACGGAGAGCAGTCGCCCCAGCAACACGTGGCTCAGCGATACGGTCTCGCCACCATTTCCCAGGGAACCAGTATAAACGCCGTCGATTCGCACTCCGGGGTATCTGGAGGCGAAGGCTCCGCGATTGCGAACGAGAGTCCAGTGTCCTCCAGCCGGGATTTTAGCTCCGTCAGGGCAGACGAAGTCGATTCCCCCATGAACCGTCACACCGCTCAGATCCAGTTCAGTGGAAGCTGAGTTGGCGAGTTCGAGGAATTCAAACTCATCGCCGCCAATCGTCGGTTCATCAGCGGGGTGATACATGATTTCGCTGATGTACAAGCCTGCGAAGTAGGACGCAGTGGAGAAGGGGGCTTCAACCACGGCACTCCAGTTGGTGAGATTCTTCACTCGGGTTCGCAGGGTAAGGTTGCCCTGGATGATGATTGGATCCGTATAGAGCTTGGCTGCTGGTGCCAGCGCTCCCCCGGGCAGTCGTGGATCCGTGCCATTCAGGGTGAAGTAGATCTCTCCGGCCTTGTTCGTATGGGAGAGAGTCACTTGTTGTCCAGGTGCGGCAACGCCCCCGTAATGGCTCAGCACCGGTGCACCCAGGGCTGGATACAAGCCGGCACTCCGAAACTGCCCTAACACCACAGCGGAGCGTTGAGCGAGATACTGGCCGGTCATCCAATCGCGTTCACGCCGCCAGTCATCGATGTCCTGAGGCGGATTGATGTTGTCATCACCCCACCGCGCTGTTTCAGCCAGGATCGCGAGCTCCACGCTGTCCGCCAGGGCACGGTAGCGACGGATGAGATTTACGGGCATGAGCAGACCGTTGTTGAAAAAATGCTTTTGCACGTGATCGGCGAACTCCATGCGGTAGTCCACCAAGCGCCGCAAAGAGTTGTGCGGGGCCCCCACCCAGATGTCCTCAAGGCCGGACCGGGGGGTCACCATGCTGATGGGGGATCGATCCCGATTGTTACCCATGGTGTTCTCGAAGTCCCAGGCGTAGAACTTGAATCCCGTGCTGGCGGAGGTGCGGTCTCGGCCGAACCAAAAGTTCTTGTTCGGCCAATCCCAGTTCCCCCCCCAGATGTTCACCATCATGTAGTCGATGTAGTTCGGAGCATCCAAATAAACGGGGAAGGCCGGGTTTCGTGCTCCATCGGGGTTCAGACCTTTGAGCTTAAGGTAGTCGGCCGTGGTCCGAGCTGCGCTGGCCTGCGAGGTGTAACTGTTCCACGCTGACAGATCACCGTTCTTAACATCTCCCGCATTGTTGGAATCCCAGTCTGCGGGCTCACCCCCAAAATAAGTGGACGAGAAATCCTCATTCGGACGTTCCACAATCTCGTAGAGTCCCCAGTAAATCCCGTTCAGATAGACATGTACGAAGCGACCGTGAGGTGCGGGATGTCCCATGGCTCCCTGCAGGTCATGACCGAAGTAGTTGCGTGTAAATTGCTCGGTGTCCCGGGCGTCGCCCCATGCATAGCCATCGTTGGCTCCGGCCCTGAGGACAAATGTGTCAAACTCTCTTGCAGCTCCCGCCGTCTTGAAAAGGTCGTGTCGCAGCTTGCCCGCTCCGTATTGAGCTTTGAACAGAACTCGCAGCGAGTGTTTCCGGGTCACAGTTGGAATCCTGAAGTAGCCGCCTTGGATCCTGAGACCACAGTTCTCCTGGAACTCTGTCGCCCCGTTGGTGTCCACCAGTTCCATCGAAGTCGGACGTTCCCAGGCGACTCCACTGGACTCGGTGAAGGAATAGATTCCCTTGGAGCTATCGAACAGATTGGAAATGCTCGTGCTAAAGAACACGGAGGGCAGTGATCGGAGCGAGCGCTGCATCAGGGGTGCATTCGCAGCGTTGGTTGTGATCCGGGGATCCATCGCATAGTCCCCTGTGACACCCGCCCACATGGTGGGATAGCCGGTGTCGGTCGCAGTCTTCGTCGATTGCTTGAGCACCTGATCCAGGAAGACATAGGTGTGGGTATCCACGTCGGAGGGTGTGAACCCAGCCTTTACGGCTATGGCTCTGAGGGGAGTCGTCCGTTTAATGCTGATGGGGCCTGCATAAATCAGTCCAAACACAGCGCTGGGAGCTGTTCCATTGGTGGTATAGCGGATTTGGGCTCCCGGCGTTTCGCTGGTGATCTCCACCTGGAAGGGTTCGCTGTAGAATCCACGATCCACACTGAACTTGGTGTCAGCCACGACGCCGAGGCTTCCGGGTGTGTTCGGAACGCCTGGTGTGGGAGAAACGAAATACTGGTCGACCAGAGCGGGCTTCGACTTCACGGATAACTCAGGGATCAGCAGGAAATCATCATCCGCTGCGGAAACGTTCAGGCCTTGCAGGGCCAGCACATTCACTCCGTTGGTGAGAATCCCCAGGTGTGGAGTGAGATCAAATACTTCGTAGGTGAGAGCCTCGGCATCGGGGTATGCTGCGGTTGCGGTCGAATTCCATTCCGGTGATGCCGGCGCGTTGGCGCCAGCCACCTTCACACCGTTCAGGTAGGCCACAAAACCGTCATCCCGTTTCATTCGCAGGACGAACTGATCCAGGACGGGCAGCTCTTCCAGTGCGACGTTGAATGGGATGCGGGCGAGCAGGGAACCGTTGGAACCCAGCATGGCAGTCTGGACGTCCGTTTGGATCACTTGCTTGTAGGAGCCGGGAAGTGCGGAGACGAAGACCTGTACTTCACCGAGCGAAAGAACATTTCCTTCATCCGCGTTGCCCTGTCCACCGCTTCCCGAGAGATCAGGGTCCGGTGTGCGAACTACCTTTACGCGTCCTCCGACGACGGGTTGTCCGGTGAGAGTGGCCAGGTTCAGGCTGAGAGTTGGAGGTCCACTGTGCCCCCCACCGC
>VHDG01000443.1 GCA_016871475.1 Verrucomicrobiota bacterium | reverse complement strand
GGCCGGGGGCTACGCCCGCCCATTTTTCTGGCCTGAACTCGGGCCCTCCGGCACCCCTGCGGATGTCGCCCTGGCACACGTCACCGGAAACCTCATCGTCTCCCGATCGGGAAACACCTGGGATCCGATACCTTTCAAGACTGATCGCGACTTCCTCACCAACCTTTTTTACGACGCGCGCGTCCCTGTTTTCGTAACCCTGACCAATGGTCGTGAGGACTTTCGGCATTATCTCGACCTCAATCGAAATGGAATGTTCGAGAGCAATGGATTCTACCGGCTCCTCGACCAGGGCGGTCAACCGCTGGGAACAAATTTCTATTTTCATGCCGGTGACCCCGAATGGGTGGGCGTGCTTCAAAACCCCAAGATGCATCATTCCCCGTCAAACCGCTTTGTCGGTCGCTATGCCTACCTGGTCGCACCTGCTGGAAGGACGCTTGATATCAACGCCATCCACAACGATGTCCTGCGATCCCAGCCGGGGCCGATGCCGTTCCCGCCCACTTCCGCGATTTTTGATTATCGACGGCACCAGGGCGTGGGGACCTATGAAGCCAATCTTGCTGCCTTCTTCGCTGATATTAATACGAATGTCTGGGGACGCCCTGGCTCATACATGCTCGATCCCACGACGTTCATTCCCCAAGGGAGCAGTTTTGCAGCCGCTTACTTTGTCCTTCGACATCGATATAACGGTGCGATCGGGAACCTGCCCGACCTTGCCGACTGGCTGACTCCGGGGAGATTTCCTCTGGCTCGCGGCTATTTCGAACTGGATGGAGCGGACACGTTCGCTAACGACACTCCGAGCCAGATCATAACTCGGATCAACCGGGCTTTCCTGCCGGCAGAAGATCAGGACGACGATGAAATCGTGATCGCGAACCGTCAGCTGCGATGGCCGGGTGTGGACAATCCGCGCCGTTACCGGTCCATCGACGACTTTTTCAGCCGCACCGATCAAGGCGGCTTCATGAACCTGAAGCCTGCTCCGACCGCGGACAGCCTGCGGGAGGTTGCCAGCCGTCCTGACACCTACAACCGCTACACTTTCTACCGCCTCCTCTCCGAGATGGGGACGGACACGGGACGTCGCAACACGAACCTCATCCATCTGAACTTTCAGACACCTCCCAGCAAACCGCCTGAAGACTTTGTTCGGTGGACGAACACAAGCGACCTGTTTCTGCGGACGGCCCACAAGTTGTTTGAGACCTATCTGCAACCCGGCCACACGAACGATTTGCTGAGCCAAAACTTTGCCTATCTGCACACGAATATTGGTCCGGTCCGATTCGCCATGCCGCTTCAGATCCGGAACATCAGCCGCAGTGGCCTTGGTTTTCTGTCGCCGACGAACATCCCTCTGTATCCACGCAATCTCTACAACCCTGCGGTGCATCGTTACTTGCAGCTTGCAGCAAATATCGCCGAGCCCTCAGCCACGAACAACGCGGCTCCCTTCTCAGCGGATCGCCATGGCCGACCTCACGCAGCCACGCACTACCCAACGATCTATGTGCCGATCCTGGGTCGAAACCGCGACGGGGATATCGCCATCACCAATTACGTTGAAGACCTGTATGGGGCGATCGTTACGTCGCGACTGGGCTGGAAGTCTTTGGGCGAGCTGGTGCAGCTCCCGCCCCAGCAGTGGAACCTCTGGAACGTTTATGGTGTTCCTCCGATCGTTGCGGCCCGCAAGGGGTTTCCGTCGCTGAACGAGATAGCGTTCCAGACTCAGTTGAAAATCCAAAGGAAGCTGAGGATCACCAAGCAGAACCTCGCCGACAACATCACGCCGGGTTCTGGCAATTCTCCCAGCCGTGTGGAGGAACAGTTCAAGATTCTGCACATGACGAACGTGCTCGGCATCGAACTCTTGAACGCCTACACAAATCTCTACCCGAGAGAGCTGGCCTGTTTCCTCCAGGTTCGGACGATCACTGCGCTCGTCGAGTCGAATGCCAATCCTGCGCTGCCTCCGGTGAACGTGCTGCCTTCCAATGTCCCCGGATTCAACAGTTCGAACTACTTTTCGACAAACATGGTGTTCCAGGCCAACACCTGGACAGGGGGATTGTTCAATGTCTATGCAAAGCGAAGCGGTGGACAATTCACGAACCTGTCTTCTCTTCGGATTGTTCACCAAGCTACAAACAAAGTTTTGGGTGATGCGGTTTACCTGGGTGGGGGACAGATGCTGAGCAGATCCTCAAACTCCTTCCGTCTGATCCAACCCAACCAGCCACCTCGACGAATGGTGTTTCGCGCTACGAACGAGGTTTCCCTGGTCATCATTGATCGTGGAGCGGGTAGCCTGGGTGGTCCCTTGGGCGCAGGGTATGGCGACGGGCGTGTCGTCAATGTTGTGAGCCTTTCGCGCTTGGACGCAGCCATGGACCTGGATCGCCTCCTCAAAGGCAGCGACGCATCCGCAGAAGTACAGGGGACATCGCCTGACGCTGATGACTTTGACGACCGTGTTAGCGCTTCGACCTTTTTCAACGGTTTGACCGTGGGTCAGCTTAACCAGATAGAAAAGTCGACGGGAAATCCTCCGGCAGATAATGAGGAGTGGGCCAATTTCGGGCCTGGAAACGCGCAGTCCAAGGATTCCGAGATAAGTGCCTTCAGGGCATTTCTCCGTGGAGGTTCTCCAGCGGTTTCCACCAACCTGCACATTTGGAAAGATGCTCCGTGGTCCCCCGGCAAGGCCGTCATACAGACTTGGTCCTGGCAAGCCAATGATCCGCTCCTGCATCACATCCCCGAGCAGATGCTTCAGCGCTTGCCCGGCAGTCCGGTTGACCTTCGGTTCCAAGCAAATGGTACGGATGATGGTGGGGTCCTGCTTACCGGATCCAACATCGTCACCTCCTTTCAATTCCGCAGAAGCACAACGCCTCCCGCATGGAATATCGGCCGCCTGAACACGGCTCATTGGCGGTGGGGAGCGAGCGCGAATAATTCTTTGATCCTACCTTCAGGGGTGGATCCGAAATATTATGAGGGCGTGAAGGACCCGCTCGTGATGTCTCCGGACGATTGGGATTTCCCAACGAATGGCTACCCGACCTTGGGTGCTCTCGGCCGGGTCCACCGTGCGACACCGTGGCAAACCATCTATCTCAAATCCGAGGTCGCTACGAACTCAGCTTGGATCGACCACGCCGGTGTGGATGTTGGAAGGTTGTGGATCGATGACTTTTTCCCGACCCAGCGCGTGCAGCGTCAGGCTCTCTATAGCCATCCCACTAATGACTGGAGGCTGGTGGATCTTTTCAATACCTCCATCTCGGACAACGCTAACGCCGGTAGCATCGGTGTAAACCAGGATGGCTTGGCGGCTTGGTCCGCCATCCTCAGTGGCGTTACAGTCTTGAGCGATGACGTAAACAAGAATCAGGCAGTGAGATTTCGTGACCAGTACCTCACGCTGCAAAGCCGAGCCAACAACTTTTTCCCGAATGAGTTTGCAATCACACGTCCGCCTAATTTCTTGGCGCCACCTCTGGCGGTGGTTCGTCTGATCGAGCCGGTCATGGACAACTCAGCAGCTCCACTGGCCACGATCGTCAACGGAATCAATCGCGTCAGAAACAATTCTCGGCGAGGTCTTTTTGAAACTGCAGGACAGTTGCTTTCTGTTCCGGAACTCACCATGAAGTCCCCTTTCCTGCAGCGAACAGACCTCGATCCTCAGGAAGTTGGTGCGATCGTGAACGAAGAGATGCGCGAGCGCATCCCCAGACAAATCCTGTCGCTGGTCCGATCAGACGCCAACCAGCCTCGATTCGTGATCTATGCCTATGGCCAGGCCTTGCAGCCCGCGCCGGACTCCCTTGTCAAAGACCCCACGTCGCCCTTCTTCGGCCTCTGCCAGAACTATCAAGTCGTCGCCGAAGCCGCCTCGAAGATGGTGCTCCGCATGGAGAACGTCTTCCCAAATACAAACCAGGTCTTTTCGTCGCGACGTCAGATTCATCTCAAGCCTGTTGTAGAGAGTTTCGAGTTCTTGCCTCAGACGGATTTCTGAAGGATATTTTATACGATTTTAACTTTAACTGTACGGAACAAAGCCTGGTGCCGGGGCTTTGTGGTGAGTGCTAACACCAAACGACCAATTACGTATGTCTCTGAAGCCCAGAACTTGGCTGTTCATCAGCCTCACCTGTTTTCTTGGCGCCACCGTGTTCTGGGAACTCGGTCGCCGCGAGACAGCTCGCCAAAAGCAAACCGTGCCTGCAACGCCACCCCAGGCTGCGCCGGTCCCTGCTGTGCCT
>VHDG01000442.1 GCA_016871475.1 Verrucomicrobiota bacterium | reverse complement strand
CACTGCAGGTATAACGCAGTTAACGGGAAAAAAGTTCGAGAAAACTTTGCACCCAGGCCAGGGATCGGGCCCATCTCACTTTTTCGACCCGCGCCACCCCCCCTCCCCTCCCTTCCCTTCCCCTCGTAATCGTAATCGTAATCGTAATCGCCTACTTATCCTCGCCGCCAAGGATTGGGAGAGGACGGGGAAACACTTGAAATGTGCCCAAAGGGGGCGATCGGGCTAAAAAAATCCCTACGCATTCTCAAATCTGCGGGCTAGGGTGACAGCCTTTCAGAACATGCCGAGTGTTTATATCAAGACATACGGATGCCAGATGAACGAGCGGGACTCCGAGCAGGTCGCCGCTCAGCTCACGGCCAAGGGCTATACCCTCGCCGAGTCGGAATCCTCGGCGGACGTGATCCTGCTCAACACATGCAGCGTGAGAGACATGGCGGAGCAGAAAGCGATCGGCAAGATGCACAACCTGGCAGCCGAGGTTCGCAAGAAGCGTCCAGAGGTTGTTCTGGGTTTCATGGGCTGCATGGCCCAGAGCCGTGGTAAAAAACTGATCGATGATCTGCCCGATGTAGATCTGGTGTTGGGCACACAGAAGTTCCATCACGCAGCCGACTACGTGGACGATCTGGTTCAGGGACGGCGCGATAAAATCGTGGATGTGGAGACTGAGGTCGGCAGCCAGTCTGCAATCAGGGAACACCTGCTCAAAGGTTCTGCTGGAGGTTCTGCCGTGACGGCCTTCGTCAGCATCATGCAAGGCTGCAACCAGTATTGCACCTTTTGCATCGTTCCCTACACCCGCGGAGAGGAACGAAGCCGACCCATTTCGGACATTGTCACCGAATGCCGTGAGCTGTCCTCTCGAGGAGTCAGGGAAATCACGCTGCTGGGACAAATTGTGACAAGTTACGGGCGGCGGGACATCGCGAGTCGCGATGGAAAGTCCGCTTTTGTGCAACTCATCGAAGCTGTCCACGATGTTGAAGGCATTGAGCGGATACGCTTCACATCCCCGCATCCGAAGGGTTATGGCGACGACCTCGTGGAAGCCTATGGGCGGCTGCCCAAGCTGGTGCAGAGCGCGCATCTGCCGGTGCAAAGCGGAAGCAACCGGATGCTGAAGGCCATGCACCGGGGATACACGCGTGAACGATTTGTTGAGATCATAAAGAAACTCAGGGCTGTGAGACCGGACATGGGTATCACCACCGACATCATCGTCGGCTTCCCGGGCGAAACGGATGACGACTACCTGGAAACAGAGGAGTTGGCACGAGAGGTGGAGTTCGACAACGCATTTATCTTCCGTTACTCGCCTCGCAAAGACACCCCTGCTGCGGCGCTTCCCGGGCAGCTCAGCGAGGAGCTCAAGGAGGAGCGAAACCAGCGCCTGCTGGAATTGATGCGCGGGATCAGCGATCGACGCTACGGCGCTTGTGTGGGACAGCAGATGCAGATCCTTGCAGAGGGGCCGAGCAAGCGAAACCCGAACCGCATGATGGGAAGAACCCGATGCAATCGGATCGTCGTTTTCGAAGGCTCTGAAAGACATCGGGGGCAGCTGATGGACCTACAGATCATCCGGGCGGGGTCTTTCACCCTATACGGTGACCCTGCGGTGATCGGGATGGATTGATCCTGGTGTCCGCCAATGGCGCCGCTAATCGGCACGGCTGCGGGCAACGCCACCGATCACCCCCCTGCACGAGCTTCTGACTTCGAAGCCTCGGAACTTTCAACACGGGGTAATCCTGAGCCGCACCTACAAATTTCACAAATTCAGATTGCAGCCATTTGATACGTATAGGTATTATCCGCACGTCTCACCCCCGTGAGACGCGCGCTCACATGAAATCGTTGATCAAACACTCCCTCGCACTTCTGGGTGCATCCTCATTATTCCTGACAATGTCGGGCAGAGCCTCTGCCGCTGTGGACGGATGGCTTGCCTGGCGAGGACCGGAGCAGACCGGTGTCTCGCGTCAAACAGGGCTGCCCAGCTCGGTGGATGCATCGAAACCGCTCTGGTCGGCACCTTTCCCAGGCCAATCCACACCAGTGATCGCGAATGGAAAGCTTCATGTGCTGGGCTACCTGGGAGATGGGGCGGACCTGCAGGAAGGGGTGACCTGTTTCGATGCCGAAACAGGGAAGAAAGAGTGGTCCAGGCTTTACAACGATTATCTCAGCGACACGATTTATCTGCGTTACTCGACGGCCTCACCAGCGATTGATGGAGAGACTGGCAACGTTTACATGCAAGGGACGCAGGGAATCCTCGCCGCGTTCAGGCCTGACGGAACGCCGCTCTGGGAACATTCGATGATGGAGGCTTTTGGACGGCTGACCTTTCCAAACAGCCGGACGGCCTCGCCGGTAGTGGACCGGGATCTGATCATCGCCCGTGGTATCACAGCAAACTGGGGAGCGCAGGGGGCAGCAGGTGACCGGTTCTATGCCTTCGACAAGAAAACCGGGCAGCTGATCTGGACGAGCAGCCCAGGGGATCGTCCCAAGGACAACTCGTTTAGCCATCCGTATCTGGGCTGGCACCAGGGACGCCGGGCGCTGTTTGCCGCCACGGGTGACGGAAGTGTGGTTTGTCTGAATGCCCGGACGGGTGATCCCATCTGGCGGGTCCCGCTGTTTCGGGCAGGCATCAACGCGACGGTGTTGGTGCACAACGATGACAAGGTCGTTGCCATCTTCGGGACGCCTTACGAGCTCGGCCAGATGGTCGGATTGAAGATCCCGGATGTTTACCCGGACCACCCCACCAACGCCCCCGTCGTTGTGGAAAGGTCCAAGGTCGAGTTGTGGTCCGCCGAGGTTTCCACCTCCACCAGCTCGCCCATCCTGGTGGGAGATCGCATCTATGTGGTCGCGGAGAAGGGAGATCTTTGTGCGATGAACGTGAACACCGGTGAGGTGCTGTGGAAGATCAAGCTGGGCATCGAACAACGCAATGCGTGCCCCCTGTATGCGGATGGAAAGCTCTACGTGCCGATCCTCGACAGTCCTGATGGCAAGGGTGAGGGAGACGGCGGGTCGGAGGCCGGCACGAAAGGTGGGTTCTACATCATCCAACCGGGTGACAAGGAGGGCAAGATTCTCCAGAAGGTCACATTGGAGGGCCGATGCTTTGGATCACCGGTCGCCTACAACGGAAAGATCTATCTGCAAACCACCGAGAAGATCTACTGCTGGGGCAAGCCTGGAACCAACCCCGGCCTCCCCAAGCCCATCGTGGAGAAACCCTGGCCCGCGCCAGGCCCTGCAACCCAACTGCAAATCATCCCGGCTGAGGTCCTCCTTCATCCGGGAGAGAAGGCCAGCTTCCGGGTACGCTCCCTCGATGCGAAGGGCTTCGTTGTCCAGGAAAACATCGATCCAAAGTCTGCAAAGTGGGAGAGCTACATTCCGTCCACCGCAAGGGTGCGCTCGCTCATGAAAGGCGGGTTCAACGAAAAGGCGGAACTGGTGGCAGCAAAAGATCCGGCGCCTTCGGCTGGCGCGTTCCAGGCATCCATCGGAAACCTCAAGGGCACCACCCGGGGCCGTGTGCTCACCTACTTCCCGATGTCCTATGACTTTGAGGAGTTCGCCCTCAGCGAGACCACAACGAACACCATCGAAGCACCCACCGCCTTCGCTTATCCGCCGCTGCCGTGGATCGGTGCCCGGTTCAAGTTTGAAGTCCGCGACAAGGATGGAACCAAGGCGCTTACCAAGACCATTGACAACAAGTTCTTCCAGCGGGCGGTTGTGTTCATCGGAGACGAACACATGAAGAATTACACGATTCAAGCGGACGTCATGAGCGAAGGTGCGCGGCGCAAGATGTCGGAGGTGGGCCTGATCAACCAGAGGTATATCATCGTGTTGAAGGGCAATGATCAGAAGCTCGAGGTGAACTCGAACCTGGAGCGTATCCGGGTCCCTGCCGCCACCGATGCGCCCAACTTCCGCTGGGCCCCGAACACCTGGTACACCCTCAAAGCGAGGGTGGATGTCGCAGGGGACGGATCGGCTGTCGTGCGGGCCAAGGCATGGAAGCGCGGGGACGAAGAACCATCGGCCTGGACCATCGAAGTTCCCCACAAGACCGCTCATAAATCCGGTTCACCCGGCCTCTTCGGTTTCTCCCCGCAAGAGATGCGAGTCTTCATCGACAACGTCAAAGTCACGGCAAACAACTGATCCGTTCTCAAGGCAACACAACCTTCACTCCACAAGAACCTCATGAAACGCCTCCATCTCTCGTCCTCTCTCTGCTCCCTGCTCGCCGC
>VHDG01000441.1 GCA_016871475.1 Verrucomicrobiota bacterium | reverse complement strand
GGAATATCGCTGCGGCTCATTTGGGAGGGCTGGTCAACTATCTTGATCTGGACAGCCACCTGAACCTGCGGTGTGATCCGTTCCGCGGATCCGGCATCCGCAGGGGGCGTATCCAGGTCTCCGCTGACCCCGGATTCGGAATTTTGCATGACCCAACCCACGAAGCTTAGATTTGGACAGAGGGCAGCGATTCTCCAGCACGGAGGGATTTCCGGGACTGTGAACGGGAAAACGGGGCTCTCCTTGCTTCGATATAGCGAGGCAGACGTTGTGGTTGTCATCGATGCAGAGTCTGCGGGGCGGTCGCTCAGACAGCTGACCAATCTGCCCCTGCCGAAGGAGATTCCGATCGTGGCCTCCTTGAGGGAAGCCCTGGCTTTCGAGCCGGATGTTCTGTCGATTGGCGTGGCTCCGTCCGGAGGAAGACTTCCTGATGCATGGCGGAATGATTTGTTGGAGGCTGCAAGAGCGGGGCTTTGCATTCAGAACGGCTTGCACACACGCTTGAACGAGGATCCGGATATTCGCGCCGCTTTGCGTTCCGGCCAATGGGTCTGGGACATGCGTCAGGAGCCTCCCAACCTTCCCGTGGGAACAGGAGCAGCGCGAACCTTGTCATGTCGGCGTGTGTTGTTTGTGGGGACCGACATGAATGTAGGGAAAATGACTGCCGCCCTGGAGTTTGACCGAGCCGCTCGTGCAAGTGGCCTGCGGTCCAAATTCATCGCCACGGGCCAGACTGGAATGATGATCTCCGGGGATGGAGTTGCCCTGGATGGGGTGAGAGTGGATTACGCGTCGGGATGCATCGAGCAGCAGGTGATGAAGCACGGGGTCGATCACGATGTGGTCTGGGTCGAGGGGCAGGGATCGTTGATCAACCCGGCGTCCACCGCGACGCTTCCCCTGATTCGAGGCACCCAGCCGACGCACCTGATCCTGGTTCACAAGGCAGGCATGACGCACCTGAAACGGTTCCCGCACATCGCAGTGCCTCCTCTGAAAGACGTCGTGGCACTCAATGAAGCAGTCGCGGCTGGGGCTGGAGCCTTCGCGCCAGCCAAAGTCGCTGCCATCGCCTTGAACAGCTGGGGTTTCTCAGATTCCGATTCGCGACAAGAGGCGGATCGCATCAGCGCGGCGACCGGTCTGCCTTGCGAGGATGTAGTCAGGTCCGGTGCCGCGGGATTGCTCAGGACTGTCTTGAGCTGAGCACGGGAACGCTGTGAGGGCTTAACCTAAAAACAGGAATGGCCCGGCATCGATCTGACGCAAGATCTTGGCGAGCACGGCTTTCGTCGAACCTCACCGTATCAGCTCGCGGATACGCTTCGGTTCTCCTCAAACCGTGCTCATCCAAGCTGTTGCGCATCTCGACGCCGCTCCATTCCCGTTTCTAGGCTTAATCGCGGAAGCGCTTGGTGATATCGCCGTAGGCGTCGATGCGCCGATCCCTGAGAAATGGCCAGTGCGTCCGCGTGACGTCCACCTTGCCCAGATCCACGGGTACGACCATGGCTTCCTCGGTGTCGACTCCAGCCTTTGCCAGGATCTGACCTGAGGTGCCTGCCACAAAGCTCTGCCCCCAGAACTCAATTCCGTCGCCTCCGACGGGAGTCTCCAGCCCGATCCGGTTGATAGCGGCCACATAGCATCCATTGGCAACCGCATGGCTCCGTTGAATGGTTTCCCAGGCTCCATGCTGATTGACGCCGTACTCCGCTTTCTCCTTTGGGTGCCATCCGATGGCTGTGGGGTAGAAAAGAATCTCTGCGCCCTGCAGCGCTGTGAGCCTCGCGCCCTCGGGGTACCACTGATCCCAGCAGATCAGGACTCCGATGCGGCCGTAGCGCGTCTCCCAGGACTTGAACCCTGTATCGCCTGGAGTGAAATAGAACTTCTCGTAGAACAGCGGGTCATCAGGGATGTGCATTTTCCGATAGATGCCGAGAAGGGAGCCATCGGCATCGATGATGACGGCGGTGTTGTGATAGAGCCCGGAGGCCCGCTTTTCGAACAGCGAGGCGATGACCACGACACGGTGCTTGCGGGCGAAGCTCTGGAACAGGCGTGTGGAGGGGCCGGGGATGGGTTCAGCCAGTTTGAAATTCTCGTGGTCCTCGGACTGACAAAAGTAAACCGATGGACAGAGTTCCTGGGTGCAGATGATCTGCGCACCTCGGCGGACCGCAGCCTCGGCGAGCTGAAGGGTTTTCTTGAGGTTTTTTTTGGGTTCTGATCCGCAGGCATGCTGGAGCAAACCCAGCTTCACCGTGCGGGAACGGGGGTTGTTCATGGATTCTTTCGAGACAGACTTCGCGCTGTGGCGCCCGATCTACGAGCTGTTCCGGTGCGGGTGGCTCCTGATCCGGAACCTGCGCTGACCTGCTTGGTCGCCAGGCGGGCTGTGTGTTCCATCACACGGGTGCCACCCCGAGGGGCGGTAGGTGTCACACCCTCAGGCCGGATGCCAAACAGGTTTCGCATCAATTTGCCAAGTGTCTCGTTCGTGGGGCCGTAACCGGAGTGGTAGATATAGTACTCCAACTCGTAGAGCATCTCGTCTGCGTCCGGATAACGCTGGGACAGCTTGCGGGCAAGGGCACGCTGCAAGATTTGGTTCAAACGATCATCCACCCGGCGGTCCAGTGCCCGGAAGTCCGGTATGCTCATCGAAATCACACGCTGCCGTGACTTCTCAGCCGTCTCGTCCTTGAAAATGTTGTAGCCGAGCACCAGCGTCGACAGGACCACTCCGAGCGAAAAGATGTCGGATCGCTTGTCGGTAATCTGGAAATCCGCCTGCTCGGGGCTCATGAAGTCGGCTTTGCCTGCGACCACTTCGCCTTCGTTGTCGGTTAGAAAACCGCGGGCTTTCGCGATCCCGAAGTCGGTGAGTTTAACGTCGCCTTCAAAGGCGATCAGGATGTTCTTGTAGCTGACATCCCGATGGACGATTCCAAGCAGCCTTCCATTGCGGTCAGCCTTGGCATGGGCGTATGCGAGGCCTCGTGCCACTCGGCTGGCGATGAAGACGGCCATCTCCACAGGCAGCACCCGGCGCTTCTCCCTGAGCTGGGAGCTGAACTGCTCGAGGTTGACTCCCCGAATGAGCTCCATGGCGATGAAGAAGCTTCCGCCGTGCTCGCCGAGGTTGTAGGTCTGGACGATGTTGGTGTGGATGAGGTCGGCGACGAGCTTGGCTTCACCCACGAAGTTTTCGATGAACTGCTTTTGGGAGGCGAAACTTTGACGAATGACCTTGATGGCCACTCGCTTTACAAATTCCTGGGCCCCCTTCTGCTCCGCCTCATAGACAATGCCCATTCCTCCTTCGAAGATTTTTCGAACGATCTCGTATTGAATTGTGTTTCCAATGGTGAATAGCACTGGCACGGGCGGCATGTTGTTCCTTTCAATGCCCTGCAAGTCAAGGCTGCAGCGGCTTCTTGTATGGTTTGGAGGTTCTGGGTTTTCGAGTTGTTCAGCCCGCCTCCGTCTTGCACTGGATCTGGATGACTTCTCCGCATGAACACCGGACGATCAGCCCCACCACCCCATCCCCTGACTGCTGAACCTCGACCGAAGGTGCACAGGCGGTGGAGGAAGTCTGTCCTGCCTGTGTCGGGAGGGATGAAGGTCCCGGAGCGGAGCCTCCAGACCCAGGTGGCGGAAGGACCTTGGGAACAAACCCACTGGACTTATGCTGGCCCAGCGAGGACGGGCTGAGAGGTTTGAATTCGGGGCTCATGTGTCCTTGATCCTGAGCATCACCGTCACGCGTCGATTCATTTGATCGCCGGGGTCGAGGCCAGCCATGGGTTCGGTGTCCGCAAATCCCGCCACTTTGCGGATCTGTTCCTTTCGCACACCGTTTCGGGTCAACACCTCGCGTCCCGCATTCGCACGACTGGCTGAGATCTGCCAGGGGTTTGAGGGCCCATCAGGCTTGTCCTGCTTTTCAGTGTGCCCCTCCAGTTCAATATGGAACGTTGTGTAACGGGAAAGATCCCAGGCGAGTGTACTGAAGATCCACTTCCCGTAGTCGGTGAACTCATCGGTGTCTCCTTCGAACAGCGGTTTCTGAGCCCGATCGAAGATGCTGATTTTCAGGCCTTCGGGCGTGAGTTCCAAGCGCATGGGCTCGTCCTGCGTATCCGGAGTCTTGACCTGTTTTGCCAGATCTTGCGCGAGCCGGCGAAGAGCGTTCAGTTCGATGGCGGAGATCGAGTCGAAATTCCCCCGCTCGGAATGGGCAGGCTGACCTTCTTTGTTGGGCAGAATTCCGGCGGACTCC
>VHDG01000440.1 GCA_016871475.1 Verrucomicrobiota bacterium | reverse complement strand
CGATCTGACTTTCTCCGCCTGTGCCTCTGCTCCCTGATGCCATCACGCAGCTTCAGGCCCATCTCAGCAAACTGCCCGGGGTGGGCCCCAGATCTGCCGAACGGATCGCCCTTCATCTGGTTCAAGCTGACCCGGCTGTGTCCAGGCAGCTGGCCGATGCCCTCGTGACGGCGCGCACGAAGGTTTGCTTTTGCGAGCGATGCGGCTCCCTCACCGAGAACTCTCCCTGCATGCTTTGCGAACATCCGGCCCGGGATGCTTCCCTGGTCTGCGTGGTGGAGAGGGCGGTCGATGTTTTGAGCCTGGAGAAATCCGGAGCTTTCAAGGGCAGGTATCATGTGCTCGGTGGCAGACTTTCCCCCACCAACGGCGTCGGGCCTGAGGATCTCCGGATCGCGCAGCTCGAAAGCCGTTTGAGTTCGGAGCCGATCCGCGAAGTGGTCATGGCTCTTGCCACCGATGTGGAAGGAGATGCCACGTGCCACTATCTCGCCAGGCGACTTTCCTCACGGGGAATTCGGATCACCCGGATTGCACATGGCATGCCGGCAGGGTCCGGATTGGAGTTCGCTGATGAACTCACACTCAGCCGCGCCCTGGAGGGACGTCGCGATCTTTCCTGATTCTATGGCTGAATTCTCTCCTCCCAAGGCCCTGGTCTTTGATCTCGGCAAAGTGCTGCTGGAGTTTGATTACGCCATTGCCTCGCGTCGCTTCGCTCAGAAATCCAATGCGGACTGGCAGAAGGTAGGGGAGATCATCAGCTCCACCACGCTGCTCTACCGGTTCGAGACCGGACAGTTGAATACGCAGGAGTTCTTCGACGAGTTGTCCCGAGCCACCGGATACAGGGGCACGCTCGCGGAGTTCGAGGAGATTTTTTCGGCGATCTTCAGTCCCATGCCGGACATGATCCGGCTGCAGGCAGACATCCGGGCAGCCGGCCTGCCCTGTTACATCTTTTCCAACACCAACGAGCTCGCGATTGAGTACATACGGCGAACCTATCCGTTTTTCGCGAACTTCGATGGCTATGTGTTGTCGTATGAACATGGGTCGATGAAGCCTGAATCCAGGCTTTACGAGGTGGTGGAGAGCATGACGGGCAGGAGGGGAGAGGACCTTTTGTACATCGATGATCGTCCCGAGAACATCGCAGCGGGAGCGGAGCGGGGATGGCAGACGATCCTGCAGGAGAGGCCTGAAGCCACCCGGCTGCAAGTGGCGGCTCGTGGGATTCCACTCCATTAACCCGACGGTTGCCGGGCGGGAGATTCGGATCCAGCCCCGGTCATCGGGGTTCGGGCTTTGCCTCCTTCAACTGCTGAAGAAGCTTCTGGGAGGGGGCGTGTTCGGGGGAGGTGTTGAGAGTGATCTGGAGTTGTTCGATGGCTTCCGTCTTCTTTCCCTGGTCGGAAAACATCTTCGCCAGGTTGTAGCGAATGGCCGGATCTTGTGGCTTTTGCTGAGTCATCTCCCGGAACTGTACCTCTGCGTCTCCCCATCGCTTCCGTTTTACGAACTCCACCGCCAGCCGGTGACGCGCCTCAAGGCTCGTGGGGTTTGCCTCAACGGCGGCAGCCACCTCAGCCAGCGCACCTGCCGAGTCACCCGATGCGGCGATGGCATCCGCCAGCATGTGGCGTGTGGGCACGTTCGAGGGATGTTCCTGGATGATGCTCCGAAGATGCCCGACAGCCTCGGTGTGTTGGTTTTGGGAGATCAACAACTGGCAGAGACTCACTTTGGCGTTCAGATCACCCGGTGAGAGATCCACGGCTCTGCGGTAGTGATCCAGAGCCCGGTCCGGCCTGTTGGCGTTTACCCACATCAAGCCCCATGCGATTTCCACATCCGGAGATTTTCGCCTGAGGCGGATGGCTTTCGCAAAGGACGCTTCCGCCTCCTCATAACGCTTCTGAAGACCGAGGTTGATTCCCAATTCCCTGAAGCCATCGGCGACATCCGGCCGGAGTTCGGTCGCTCGACGCAGGAATGCTTCGGCCTGCGCCGCTGATCTCGGCGTGTTCAAGGCGGCCCCAAGCCGGAGCCATGCCTGGTAGTAGTGCGGGATGGTGTTCAGGACACGCTGCCACTCGTTCGTGGCTTCTGCTGTTTCATTGAACATCAGCAAAGTCCGGGCGTGCAGATCCCGTAGCATCCAGTCCTCAGGAGCCGATTGAATCGATGTGGCGAAGATAACCTTCTCTGCCTCGCGGTGAGGGGTTTGCCGCGCCAGGTTCAAAAGTCGCGACGTTTCGTCCTTCAGCTGACGATCTTGTCCCGTCCAGGTGCTTTGTTTGTTGAACGGGGGCTGGCTGAGTCGTGCCCGGATGTTTCGGAGCACCTCCAGCCGACGGGAATCCGTGTAACCCAGGCGCACTTGCATGGCTCCGAGGGAGGGCCAGTCTGCAGCGGGGGCGGCAGGTCCCATTCGGGCTGCGATGGCCTTGGCGGTCTCGAGTGCCACGATGTAGTTTCCGTCGAAGTTCAAATGCACGTATTCCAGGAAGAGTTCGCTCCCCGAGATACCGTTGGTACTGGACTGTGTGAGCGCTGCTGCTGTGTCCACCAGGGTGGCAGCTTGCCCGGCATCTTGAGCCACCTTCCGAATGGTTTCGTTGATCCGGCTGTCCGCCCGGAAGGCGAGGGCATCCAGGTCACAGGCTTGTTGGTAGAGCTTGCTGGCCTCGGCTTTTCGATCCAGCAACGCGTTCAAGCGCGCCCGCTGGAATGCCAGTTCTGCATGAGATCCATCAATGGCTGCCGCGCGGTCGAAGGCTTCCAGCCCTCCCGCAGGGTTGTTTGTCTGGATGGACTTCTTTGCGAGTTCGAGTTCCTGGTTGAACCGGCTGACGTCCTCCGCAGAGATCCCCGGGCGGCTTTTTGACGCGAAGGGACTGCTATCGCGCAGATTCACCCCGACTGTGCACAATACAGGAACAGCCCCTGCTTCCCGGGCCTGCGTCAGGATGTCAGTCAGATTCTTTTCGAAACATTTATGAACGCCCTCCAGACGGGGATCGCTGGGATGAATGGCCTTGTCTGTGAACATCTCCAGACCCTCCCAGGAGGTCGCGACGGATTGCCCCCCCATGGATACCGCTCGATCGGATAGCCACTGGACGATTCGAAGCCTCCTTGCTGCGAGGCTCAGCCGGACCATTGTCAGGCTGCTCGACTGACTCCCGAAAACTGAGCCGGGACCGAACGGCCCCATGACTTCGTTGTTTCCGGCGTAGACAACCCAAAAGTCAGCCTTCAGCGGGACAACGTCCTGGGCGATCGAGCGCAGCGCATGAGAGTTGATGGCTGTGACGGCAGTGTTGATGACCTCGAATCGTTTGTCGGGGTGCTGAGATTCCAGCATGACCTGGAGCATTCGAGGGAAGCTGAATGCGGGTTCGGGTTCACCCCGGGCAGCTGATTCACCCAGGACCACGATTCGGATGGTCTGGGGAGGTTTTGAGGGCTCCACCAGCAGAGGCAGTGGGGCTCGCAGCATCTCCTTGGGGAAGAAGCGAAGTCCGAAGTTCGGGTTTTCACGCAGGAGCCCTGGTTTTTCCTTGGAGGGAATCAGGAAGGTCGTCTCATAACCCATTCCAACCCAGCGCAACCAACCCTCCCCAGCCATCAAGAGCAGAACAGGCAGGCAGATCACCACGATTCTAAAGCCCCACTTTTTTCGTGCCGTGATCATGTCATTTCGTTCGCCGCAGAGTGCCGGTATGGCAAGGGTTTGCAATCCGGCAATCGTTTCGACGCTTGTTTACTCTCGAACACTGCCGATGATCTGTTCGTCATTGTTGGTCAACATGCTCTCGCTCATGAATCGGAAGTTCACTTTAATACTGGAGGTCGCGCTCCTCATTTTCGCGCTCCCACTGGCGGGCGGTTCAAAGCTTCTGGCTGCTGCGGCCCCCCCGACCGGCACCCGGACATCCCGGTTTGTCACTCAGAACCCCGAGGAGTTCGCGAAGCTGATTGCACCCGGCGTTGACGCAAAAGTGATTCTTAATGACGTGGGACGTTTCACAGCCGGCCCGGTTTGGAGCACTCGAGATCAATGCCTCTACTTCAGTGAGATTCCGACCAATACGTTGATGAAATGGTCGCCGCAGACTGGGCTGAGTGCTTTCCGGCGTCCCAGCGACTTCGCATGCGGGAACGTGTTCGATCTGGAGGGACGTCTGCTTACCAGTCAGAATTCCCGCGGCCGAATCGTGATGATGTTGCCCGATGGCTCGGTGACACCCTATATCACCGAGCACCAGACCAACCGATTCAACTCACCTTTCGA
>VHDG01000439.1 GCA_016871475.1 Verrucomicrobiota bacterium | reverse complement strand
AGCCTGCTCCTGAACAGTGGAAAACATCCTAGCCCGGATGTTACACACTCCACTGCCCATGAACTCGACCCCCATCTCTTCCATCCAATCTTCACAGTGCGATGAGGCCCAAAATCCGGGCTTGGTGTGCTTTGCACGGGAGAAGAGTGTGCTCCTTTCCGGAATCCGGCTTTGCTGATCGGAACCTTATTGGCTCTTGGGAAACGGGTGCCCCAGCGCGATTGGCTTCGGCTCAGGCTGGCTCAGATCCCATCGATACAGTCGTCCCGTCCTGCTTCCTGCCACCAGCACCGCTCCGTCGGGGCTCACCGCAAATGAGCTGAGTTCATCATCCTTCACTGACAGTGGCTGGAACTCCCCCGCCTTACCGTCTTGCTCGAGCTTTCCTGTGTGGATGCATCCATCTCCGAGCAGAGCCCACAGAACATTGTCGATCCGGTGCAGCTGAAGCACTTCGCGCGCGGGCAGCTTCAAGGTACCGCGTGATTTTCCGTCCGCGAAATCCCAGCGCGTGATCCGTTTGTCCCGGCCTCCGCTCAAGGCATGACGGCCGTCCGGAGTTGCAACGGTGGCCATCAGCGGATCCGTTGCGTCCAACCATGCTCCTGTCAATTCGCCGTTGGGCACGCGGAAGGCTCTTGCTGTTTTGTCGCGACCCGCTGTGACGAGAGTCAGGGTTTCGCCGTCTGGCTGAAACGAGAGCCATGTCACCCAATCGCTGTGGGCTTCCAGCGTTTTCTTCAGAAGGCCCGACTCGGGGTCGAACAGACGAATGGAGGCATCGCAACCCCCGGCTGCGATCCACCGGCTGTCCGGGCTCACCGCGAGCGCCAGGATCATGTCAGCGGAACGCAACAAGACCGTGGGTTGGACGTCCTCGCGGAGATCGGCAATCCGCACTTCCCCGAGTCTGCCCGGGCTGCCACCAGCGACCGCGATTCTTCGCTGATCCTGAAGCAGGACGAGCGAAGTGATGCGCTCCGGGAAGTTGGTTAGCCGGCGTGTGAGGCGGCCGGTGACGGCATTGACTTCTGCGAGCTCACGTCGTCCAGCCGCATAGATGAGCTTTGCATCGGGCGAGAGCACAAGACTCTGGATGGGGAACGGATGTTTGTAGGCGGATGGCGGGGAGGGGTGAGGGGTGAGAGGATTGAGTTGATGGAGACCGAGGCTGGGATCAGGCCCATCGAAAACGGCGCCTTCCAGGATCCATCGCCTGAATAGATCGACCTGGGTGGCAGCGAGAGGCTCTGCATCCTGAGGCATGCGATCGTCAGGATCCTGGGTGATCAATCTTGAGAGGATCTCGCTCTTGGCCGGATCGCCTGCGATCCAGGGCATGAGGCCTGAGTCGCCGCTTTTGGATGCGGCGGCGAAGGCGTGCACTCGATATCCCCCGCGGGCTTTGGAGGGTTGGTGGCACCCCAGGCATTGGTCTGACAGGATCGGAGCGATCTCCCGAACGAAGCTGACTTTGCCTGAAGTCTCAGCCCCGGATGAGGAGCAGGCGAAGGCTATGATCAGCGCCAGTGCTGCGTGTGAGACACAATCCGCGCGCATCACGGACTCGGATGCGCTAACCCGCCAGCAGTTGCTGGCAGGCTGAACGGAGCTTCTTGAGCTGGGCCATCGACTTGGCCTCGATGTAGGAACGAATCAATGGCTCCGTGCCGCTGGCTCGAAAAGCCACCCATTCGCCTTTCGGAAGCAGAAACTTGTATCCGTCAGTGGTGATGAATTTCTCCACCTTGAACGGTCCCACCTTGTCGAGCCCCTGGCTCAAGCGAGTCAGGAGCGCTTCCTTCTTCTCGACGGGAATCTTCACGTTGAGGCGATCCGTGTGGTAAGCCCCGGTGTGTTTCTCAATTTCCTTCAAAATCCGTCCCAGGGGTTTTCGTTCGACGGCAACCAGCTCGGCCATCAGCAAACACGCCAGGATGCCGTCCTTCTCAGGCACATGCCCCTTCACGCTCAGCCCTCCTGACTCCTCGCCTCCCACGATGATCGGCTCGCTCTCCATCAAGGCTCCGATGTATTTGAAGCCAACAGGAGTCTCATGAAGTTTCACCCCAAACATGCCCGCCACTCCGTCCACCTGATGGCTCGTCGGCACCGTGCGCACCGCTGAACCCGTCCACCCGCGGTTCTTCTTCAGGTGGTACAACGACAGCGCCAGGATCTGATTCGGCGTCAGCCATATGCCATCCTGGTCGACGATCCCAAAGCGATCAGCGTCGCCGTCCAAGCCCAGCCCTAGCTTGGCCTTGCCGGACAATATGAAGCGACGCACTTCCTCCATGCCTTCGGCATTGGGTTCGGGGTGATGGCCCCCAAAAAGCGGGTTTCGCTCATCATGAAAGCGGGTAACTTTGGCTCCCGCCTCCTCAAGCAATGAGTCGAGATAACCACGCCCAGCCCCGTACATGAACTCTGCCGCGATCTTGAGCTTTGCTTTTCGCAAGGCGCCGAAATCAATCAGCTTCCGGATCTGCTTGAAATAGTCTGGCTTGGGATCGAACTCGGGGCAGGCGTAGGACCCAGGGGCTGAAGGCTTGAACTTGAAGTTCGAGGCTGAGAGCTGGTGGATGAAGGCTTCAATGGGCTTGGTGACCTCGGGGGAAGCCGGAGCCCCGTTCGATGTCGAAAACTTCAAACCCTGATACTCCGCCGGATTGTGGCTTGCCGTCATGTTCACGCCACCGATCGCTTTTCGCGCCCGGATGCTGTGCGCGATGACAGGCGTGGGAGCGTCGTGGTCGCACAACAAGGGCTGAAGTCCGTTCGCCTCGAAAACTTCAGCTGCCGCCAGCGAGAATTCACGCCCCAGGAAACGTGAATCGTGCCCGAATACAACCACTGGCTTGCGCCCATGGATGGCGGATCCGGGCTTTGCCAGCTCCTGCTTGAGGTATTCCGCAATTCCCTGCGACGCCAGTCGCACGTTGTCGAAAGTGAAATCCCTCGCAATGAGGCCTCTCCAGCCTGAGGTGCCGAACTTGATGGAACTGCTCATGATGTTTTCCAGTCGAATGCGTTTTTCTTGATGGCGTAGATGTAGCCGATGAAAAGAACCCCAAGGAAAGAGAGCATGCCGCCGAAGATCAGCCCGGCGTGAGTGGCCAGCATCTCCTTATAAACAACCGCCCAGGGATAGAGGAAAACCACCTCGATATCGAAGAGGATGAAAAGCATGGCCACGAGGTAAAACTTGACCGAGAGACGGGTGTTGCCCTCGCCCGTGGGAAGCATCCCGCACTCGTAAGGGATGTTCTTGATGGGTTTCGTCCGCGCCTGGATTTTTCTGTTCGCCCAACGGCCCAGCACGACCGAGGCGATCAATGTGCCGATGGCGAACCCGGCGGCAATCAGCCCCAGCAGAAGCACCGGGAGGTATTCAGTCAGTTGCATCGCCCCAGAACCTAGAAAACCTGGAACACATAGACAAGGCGATATAGGGCCCGGTTCCATCCGGGGCAGCATGCCACATTCCGCCAGTGCGACCGCCCCTCGTAATCGCAATCGCAATCGGCAATTCGTCCTTGTCGCCAAGGATTCCCTCGCGCAGTCGGTAACTCGAGTCAGAGCCGGGTTTTCAGGCGCGGGAGGGCGGTTCGGGGGTCTTCGATCACGATTACGAGGGAGAGAGGAGGGGGATGCGGGTCGAAAGAAGGACTTCGGGGTAGCCGACCCTGGCAGCGCTGGCATCCTGCCGGCACCCGTGTAGTGCCTATCCGACTATTGCTCTGAAAACAGTGATGGATGGACCACGGACCAGACGGACCACACGGAGAAGGAGGAAACAACCAGACCTGTCTTATTTCCGTGCGGTCAGCGTTTTCCGTGGTTCTCACTCCTCTGCGCGTCTTCTCCCTTCCCGCGCAACCTTTGCACAAGCTTTTCCCGGGTTCAGGATTGCCTTTGAGTGCAGCTCATGTGACTACATACGGCCATCATTACATGATCCTTCCAAGTCGATCCATTCGTCGCCTTCGCGGCACCTTCCTGACTCGGCTACACTCACATCGCACCGAAACGGGCTCCGTCATTCTGTGGCTTCTCGTTCTTCTGTTTGTCGCGGGTGGAGCCGCGTTGTGGTGGCGTCAGAGCAAGAGTGCCAGCAAACCCATCGATTATCGCACGGGCAAGATCACAAATGGCGAGATCATCCAGAGTGTCTCGGCCAGCGGCCAGGTGACGCCGTTGATCACCGTTCAGGTTGGTTCCCAAGTCTCCGGAATCATCGAGAAGCTTTATGTCGATTTCAATTCCACGGTCACAAACGGCCAGCTCCTGGCACAGCTCGAGCC
>VHDG01000438.1 GCA_016871475.1 Verrucomicrobiota bacterium | reverse complement strand
TCTTTGAAGATGGGTGTGGGAATGACTGCGGTGCGGCCCGGCCAGGGACTTGTCCAGAGCGTTGCCCCAGTGCGGCCATCGATCCCCACGACGTTCTTGGGAGAGAGTTGGATGAGTTGTCGTGCTCCGTTGTGATCGACCGGAACGATTGAGCTGTAGTGAGCTTCGTCGGTGAAGTCCTTGGTCCGCCACTTGACCTTGCCGGTGTTCTGGTCGAGCGCGGCGATCGCGCCCTGCGCCCCGCCGGGTGTGCAATAAACAGTCCCATTCTCAACGAGCAACGACTCGCAATAACCCCATCCGGGCACCTTGCCACCCATGCCGGTCATGGACGCCCGCCAGACTTCCTTCCCGGTCGTAGCCTCCAGGCAGACGATGTTCCCCTGTGCCCCCAGGGCATAGACCTTGCCGCTCTCGATCGTCGGGGTGCCGCGTGGACCATCCCCCCAGTGGTTCGAATACACATCACCAGCAGGCGATGCCCAAAGCTCCGTTCCCTTGGCGGCATCGATCGCGATGACGACCTCCTTGCCGTCGCGTGCCCCCATGGTGAACAAACGGCCGTCAGCCGTGGAAAAGCCCGAGTAGCCCAGTCCGGCTTTCTCGAACACCCATAGCTTTTTCGGGCCCTCTTGAGGCCACTTCTTCAGGAGGTTCTTTTCCGACGACCGGTCGGACCGGTCTGGACCGCGCCATTGAGGCCAGTCCCCAGCCTTACTGGGCAGGGAGGTCAGGGCGAGAAAAGCAAGGGCGAGGGGAAGTCGAAGGGATGTTGAAGTCATGGGCGGGATTGAACGCGGGACGAGATTGCGGTTTCAAGCCCAAAGGAGAGGGCAAACCACTTGCAGCAGGGGGAAAGCCCGGCGTAAGCTCCCCGCTCTTGTTCCGACAGAATCCTGACTCAGCGTTATGATGACCAGTTCCCAGATCCGGCAGTCGTTTCTCGATTTCTTCGCTTCGAAGCAGCACACCATCGTGCCTTCGTCCAGCCTCATGCCGGATTCCCCGAACCTTTTGTTCACCAACGCGGGCATGAACCAGTTCGTGCCCATCTTCCTGGGTCAGAAGAAGGCCGACGTTTCGCGTTGGGCCAACGTCCGTGCCAGCAGCGACACCCGGGCCGCTGACACCCAGAAGTGCATCCGCGCCGGGGGCAAGCACAACGACCTCGATGACGTCGGACTTGATACCTATCACCACACCTTCTTCGAGATGCTCGGCAACTGGTCCTTCGGCGACTATTTCAAGAAGGAAGCCATCGATTGGGCCTGGGAGTTGGTCACGGAGGTCTGGAAGTTTCCCAAGAACCGGATCTACGCGACCGTTTACAAGCCCGATCCAGCCAAGGGCGACCCGAGTGAGCTCGACCAGGAGGCTTGGGACATGTGGGCCGAGAAGTTTCGTGCGGCAGGATTGGATCCAAACATCCACATCGTCTATGGGAACAAGCAGGACAATTTCTGGATGATGGGTGAGACGGGTCCTTGTGGTCCTTGTTCCGAGTTACATGTGGATCTGACACCGCTTGGCGACACGCGTGGGAGTCTCGTCAACCAGGGCAGCCCTGCATGCATCGAGATCTGGAATCTCGTGTTCATCCAGTTCAACGCCAATCCCGATGGAACCTTCTCCCCGCTGCCCGCCCAGCATGTGGACACCGGCATGGGTTTCGAACGGGTCACCTCCATCATTCAGGGAACGCAGGGTTTCAAGGACTTTGCTGACGCCAGGATCAGCAACTACGAGACCGATATCTTTCGTCCGTTGTTCGACGAGATTGGCCGACTCAGCGGACGTCGCTACGGATCTACCCTCCCTAAAGCAGGTTCAGCAGGGGACACGGAACAGGAAAGAGCTGATGTGGCATTCCGGGTTATCGCCGACCACATTCGCACCTTGAGCTTTGCGGTCGCCGATGGAATTCAGCCTGGCAACACGGACCGATCGTACGTCCTTCGCCGGATCCTGCGTCGAGCCGTGCGCTACGGGAGGACCCTGGGTTTCACGGAGCCCTTCTTTTACAAGTTGGTCGACGTGCTGGCTTCGAGCATGGGTGATGTTTTTCCGGAGCTGCGCTCCCGGAAGCAGCACGTCAAGGGTGTGCTGCGGATGGAGGAGGAAGCCTTCAACCGGACCCTCGACCGTGGGATTCAGTTGTTCCAGGAGGAGGCGGCTTCATTGGCAGCAGGCGGAGTTCTTCGAGGGGCATTTGTGTTCCGGCTGTACGATGAGCAGGGCTTTCCTTTGGATCTGACCGAGCTGATGGCCCGTGAGCGAGGGCTCAAGGTGGACTCTCAAGGTTTTAACCTCCTCATGGAGGAACAACGTGCCAAGGCCCGGGCCAATCAGAAGCGTGAAGTGATCGAACTCTCGCAGATCGAAACCCAGACCCCTACGCGTTTCGTTGGATACGACCTGATGCGGACTCAAGCCACCGTTTTGGAGACCGCGGCATTGAAGAATCGAACCGCCATCATTCTTGACGCTTCCGCTTGCTATGCGGAGATGGGCGGACAAGCAGGGGACACCGGTCGAATTCTTGCAGGCGGCCAGATGTGGCGCGTGGTCGACACTCAGAAGTCTGGGAACACCTGGCTGCACTATGTCGATGGCGATGACGCCCCGGCGGCAGGTGTCAGGGTTGAGATCGAAGTGGACTCGGTAAGGCGCGCGGCCATTCAGCGTCATCATACGGTGACTCATCTCCTGCATTGGGCTCTTCACGAAGTCGTGAGCCCGGATGCCACACAGAAGGGAAGTTCAGTGGCGCCGGACAAACTGACTTTCGATTTTAACCACGCCGCCCTCACGGCCCAGCAGCTTGCTGATATCGAACGTTTGGTGAACGAGCGCATCCTGGATAACTCCCAGGTGAGTGCTTCCGAGGTCACGTATGCATCCGTGAAAGCGCGCAAAGACATCATGCAGTTCTTCGGCGACAAGTATGGTGAGACGGTGCGGGTGGTTCAGGTCGGAGGGACGCGGGGCAACCTCGACGGTTTTTCGATGGAACTCTGCGGAGGTACCCACACTTCAGCCACGGGCGAGATTGGGTTCTTCCGGATCATTGGCGAGAACGCCATCGCCGCGGGTGTTCGCCGGATCGAGGCCGTCGCCGGAATGGAATCCGTTGGGCGAGCCAATGCTGATCTGGCATTGATTCGAAGTCTGGCAGGCGCCTTGAACACGCCCATTCATGAGCTTGAGAAGAAGGTCGAAGCCATGTTGGCGCACCAGAAAGAGCTCGAGAGAAAACTGAGATCCGCCAGCTTGAAGGAGGCGTCATCGATTGCCAGGAGCCTGCTGGCCGGGGCAGTGGACATCCGTGGCATCCCATGCCTGATCGCCAGCGTCGGGCAGGCTGACGGCGAGTTGCTCCAAGCCATCACCGACCAGGCGAAGAGCGGTTTCAAGGGGGTCATCCTGCTCGCGGCTACTTCCGAGAGCGGCGTCTCTCTGGTTGCATCCGTGTCTGCTGATCACACCGCGAAGGTTCAGGCGGGCAAGCTGATCCAGGCCGTTGCTCCTGTCCTGGGTGGTAAAGGGGGAGGCAAGCCCGACAATGCGCGAGGCGGAGGCAAGGATGCTTCGAAGATCGAGGCTGCGCTGGCTCAGGCCCGCGAACTGATATCGAAGGGTTAGAGGGCCCGATGCTAGGGCTTGTCGCTCAGCTTAACCAGCGGTGCATTCGTGCTGCTGCCGGGGGATCGCTCGCGGGCGAACACCTCAATGGGTGCAGATCCGAGCTTCAGCCAACCCGGCCTGCTCGGTTGTTGCTGTGCCTTCACAAGCGGTGCCAAAGAGCCTTTCGATCCGAAATCACCCAGGTAAACAGCCCGCGTGAAAGTGTCGCCTTCGCCCCGCGATGTATCCAGCAGGCAGACAAAGCGGGTGCCTGAAAGACTTTGAAGACCTGCTCGTACGTTGAGCACGGTGCCCGACTCCATCAGCTGTCCCTTTCTTGCCAGAACCCTGACCTGTCCCTGGTCCCAGACATAAAGGTTGTAGGCATTATCCTCGATCGCGGCCTCGAACAGGATCCGACCTTTATCCACTGAGGCGTAGTTCAAAGCCCCCATCGGCTCCGTTTCACCCGGCAGCGGTTGGGAGTCGTCCATCAGGGTCTCGATGCTGGATGAATCGTCCCTCACACGGCCCAAGGTCACCGATTCACCGAAGCTGGTGAAGTAAGCCCATCCGTTTTCGTATCCCACCAACAGCACGCCTGAGTAGTTGGTCGCGCTTCTGGGCTCGATGGATGTTCGATCCACCAGCCTCGACAGCTTGTCACCCCGATACGCGTAAATGC
>VHDG01000437.1 GCA_016871475.1 Verrucomicrobiota bacterium | reverse complement strand
GTTTGGCAAGCAGGAGGTTCAACGGACCTGCGATAAAGTGAAACAATCGTGTAAATGGGATGGAAGCGATGAAACCCAGGACCAGAAGCGAGTGCAGCCACCACACAGCCCAATGCCATCCACGAACCGAGGATTCGTTCCATCCTGAGAAGGCATGGCTGATCCAAAGCCCCACGGGAGAACATTGTGCCCCCAATCCCGTTGGCTTCTGCCATCCGATGCGCAGGCCCTCCACCAGGTAACCCGTCACTCCGATCGCAATAAAGCTCAGGATCACCCAGTAATCGGAGAGGCGATGTCCCAAACTCGAAGGCCGCTGGAGGCGTCGCCACAGAAAAAAGAAACATCCAACCAGGAAGAGAAGTCCGGCGACATCCAGGACGAGTTCATAGACGACGTAATAGTTGCCGTGATGAAAACTCCACGATTCACTGATTTTTCCTGCGAGGTGATCGATCTCGAGCAAGGTGGTTCCGAGGAAGAGCATCATGAATCCGATGAACAATCCGATGTGAGCAGCGCTTGTCCATCCCCTGCCCTTCACCCTTTCCTGGCCCAACCCTTCCACCGCCACGCGCTTCACTCCTGGTTTCCATCGTCCCCAAACTTCCATCCATCGCCCACGCAGGGACTCGCGAATTCCAACTGGCTGGCCGACCCGCCATAACTTGACGCGTCGCCACACGCCCCATGCAAAAACCACCATCGAAAGAATCGACAGCGCGTAGAAAAGCCATTGTGAAGCAGCCGGGATGTTGCCGAATGTTTCTCGGGTGGGAGTCATGAACCTTTGATCCGCCGAGTCCATTCAGGGATGGTCTCATAGACATCCGCCACCAATCCGTAGTCCGCTGCTTCAAAAACCGGGGCATCCGGATCCTTGTTCACAGCAACAATCACCTTGGAATCCTTCATCCCCGCCATGTGCTGGATGGCACCGGAAATCCCAAGGGCAATATAGAGCTCGGGCGCGACCACTTTTCCTGTCTGACCGATCTGCAAAGAGTTGGGTGTGATGCCGGCATCCACCAGAGCCCTTGAGGAACCAACCGCAGCCCCGAGGGCGTCGGCCAGACCTCCGACAACTCTTTCAAAGTCCTCTGAATTTTTGAACGCACGCCCTCCCGACACCACGATCCTCGCCTCCGTCGCATCAGGCCGGCCTTCCACCCGCTCTTCCCTAGACACCACCTGGGTCCAGGTGACGTTGGCAGCGGGCTGCCAAGGGAAGTCCTGCACTTCGCTCTGGGTGGCGTTCCGGTTGGCCATCGGGAATGCCGAAGGACGGATGGTCAGGAACTTCAAAGCCCCCGAGAGTTGCACCGTGCTGATCACGTTGCCGGCGAACTGAACTCTCTTGAAAACCGTTTCGTCCCCTTCCTTCTTCAGGCCAACAACGTCGCTGATCATCCCCGCATCCAACAACGCAGCAGCTCGAGGCAGCAGGTCCTTACTGAAGGTGGAGGCCGCCGCAAGGACGAAGGAAGGCTCTGTAGCCTTGACTGTTTGCGCGATCACGTCAGCGCACCGGTCCGCAGTCAGGTCTGCAAGCTGCGGGTGATCCACCGCCCAAATTCTGGCGCATCCGAGAGACCTGAGCGCATCCACGACCGCGCCCACGCCATGGCCCATCACCAGAGCCTCCGTGGTTCCGCCTTCGACAGCGGCAAGCTCAGACGCTGCACCGAGCGCGTGGAGCGATGTCTGTCGAAGCTGTCCCTGCGTGTGCTCGATCAGAACCAGTGTTTTTCGCATAGGACGCCTTCAGAGAACCTTGGCCTCGGTCTTGAGCCGGTCAATCAGCTCATCCAGAGACTTCACACGCAACCCCGCTTTCCTCCTGGCCGGAGCCTCCATGCTTAAAACTCGCGTGCGCGAAACACAATCGACGCTCAGCGCGGAAGGGGTCAGTTCCTCAACGGGCTTCTTCTTGGCCTTCATGATCCCAGGCAGGGACACATATCTCGGCTCGTTGAGCCGCAAGTCCGTGGTGATCACGGCAGGCATTCGCACCTGAACCTTCTCAATGCCGGCGTCGGTTTCGCGGCTGCAAAGGGCGGTGGCCCCGTCCTGGCCCATCTCGATCTTCGACACGAAAGTGGCCTGGGGCACGCCCAGCAACCCTGCGAGCATCTGCCCTGCCTGGTTTGAGTCGTCATCAATCGCCTGCTTCCCCATCAAGACCATGTGCGGCTTCTCCCGGTGATAAACAGCCGCCAGCACCTTCGCGATCGCAAGCGAGTCCATGTCGGCGTCGATTGCAACGCGAATCGCCCGGTCCGCACCCATGGCCAACGCCACCCGCAGGGTTTCGACAGATTCCTCGGTTCCGATGCTGAGAGCTGTGATCTCAGCGCCGGGAAGCCGCTCTTTGATCCGAATGGCCTCTTCCACGGCGATGGCGTCGAAGGGGTTCATTGAGAACTTCACGCCTTCCGTCACAATGCCGCTTCCATCCGGCTTCACGCGAATCCGAGTGTCGTAGTCAGGCACTCTTTTGATCGGAACAAGAATCTTCATCTGCAAAGAATTGATCGGCAGCTTGGATGGGAACCCAATACGCAAGGTGCGGGGAGGATCCCGAAGGTGGTCTGGAAAGATGTCAGCGACACAGCAAGATCTGACACGAAACAGGAGCGACAGCGGGCTGTGGCTTTCTGATTATGCATCGAAGGCCTCTACGATTCCGGCACCACCCATACCGCCACCCACGCACATCGTCACCAAGCCAAGCCGGGCCTTGCGGCGTCGCAATTCGTGCAGGATCGACACCACCAGCTTGGCACCGGTCGCACCCAAAGGATGTCCAAGGGCAATTCCACCGCCGTTCACATTCACTTTTGACTCTGTGATCTTGAGCTCCCTGATGACTGCCAGGGCCTGCGCCGCGAAGGCTTCATTGAGCTCGATAAGGTCCAGGGCATCCAACTGAAGTCCAGCCTGCCGCAAAGCCTTCGGGATGGCAGCGATCGGTCCGATGCCCATGATCCCCGGGGGCACGCCGGCCGTGGCGTACGTGACGAACCGGCCGAGAGGTTTCAACCCCAGCTCCTTGACGGCTTCGCCGGAGGCAAGCACGACGCCCGCCGCACCATCACTTCGCTGGGATGCGTTGCCCGCGGTGACGGTACCGCGAGGACTGAAGGCAGGCTTCAAGGCGGCGAGCCGTTCCAGAGATGTATCCCGACGCGGTCCCTCATCCGCCTCAAAATTGAACTCGGTCACTTTGCGTTTACCCGCTTCATCCAGTCCTACTTCACGCACTGGAACCGACACGCACTCTTCCCGGAAGCGACCGGCATCAAGAGCTGCGATGGCTTTCTGATGGCTGTTGAAAGAAAAGGAATCCTGATCGACTCGAGGAACATGATACTGCGACGAGACATTCTCCGCGGTCAGCCCCATGGCGAGGTAAGCGTCGGGCATGTCTTCTGTGAGGCAGGGATTCGGAGACATCCGGAAGCCGGTCATAGGAACCTGGCTCATGCTCTCCGCGCCGCCTGCGATGACAATTTCTGCCATGCCACTGAGAATGCGCTGAGCTCCGACAGCGATGGCCTCCAGTCCGGAGGCACAAAACCGGTTCACTGTCACAGCGGGAACGACATCAGGCAGTGCAGCACGCTGAGCCGAGATCCTTGCCATGTTCATGCCTTGCGGCCCCTCGGGCATGGCGCATCCAAGTATCAGATCATCAATGCGGGCAGGATCCAGGGAGGGAGTGCGACGAAGCAGCTCCCGGATGACGCATGCTGCAAGATCATCAGGGCGGACGGAACGCAGTCTTCCGGCAGGGGCCTTACCCACCGGGGTGCGGCAGGCAGAAACGATATAGGCTTCCTTCATAATGTGTCTCTCGCTCACTTTCCTTAGTTTCGCAATGGCTTGCCGGTTTTTAGTGTGTGGTGGATTCGCTCAAGGGTTTTGGGTTCGCCACACAGGCTTAAGAACGCTTCCCGCTCGAGATCCATGATGTACTGCTCGGAAACCCAATGGAGCGATGTGAGATCACCACCGCACACCACGTGGGCCAGCTTGGTCCCAATCTTGTGATCATGGGCGCTGATGTGCCCGGCCTTGAGCATCTGATGCAGGATCACCCTGAGCTGTGCAATGCCCGCCTGTCCGATGGCCGGAATATCTTTCCGAAACTGCGCTGGCCGAAAACCGTCCTGCACCTTCCGCAACACGCACGTCTTTGCCTCACCGATCAACCAATCCTTGTTCAGCACGATCGTGGACTCAGGGGTCCGGAGGTACTGCAACCGACGCGCCTCAACGGCGCTCGTGGCCACCTTCGCCAGACCCATC
>VHDG01000436.1 GCA_016871475.1 Verrucomicrobiota bacterium | reverse complement strand
TGCCGCCAATGAGGCGCGGGATCGAGGTGTGAGGTTGACCGATGCGCCGTATGACATCCGGGGTTTCCCGCGCGGGCATTCACCGGATCTCGGCGCCTTGGAGGATGCCGCGACTTCGCGGGACTGGATTGAGCCGATGCAAAAAGTGCATTCCAGGTTTCGAGGCACGCCCGGATCATTCGCGCAGTTCGGCGACTCGATCACCTACTCCGGGGCGTTCTGGTCGGCGATGGCCGTTGCCCCTCGCGGGATGAGCCCCGCGACGCAAGCGGCTTACCACGCTGTGACTAACCGGATGATACCCGAGTGCTGGAGGAGAAAGGGACCGTCCTACGGCAACCAGGGATCGATGACCATCCGCTGGGCCCGCGAGAACGTCGCCGCCTGGCTGACCACCCTCAACCCGGAGGTGGCGGTGATTCTGTTCGGAAGCAACGACATCGCGCAGCCCATAAGCATCGAGGAGCACGAAAGAACCACTCGCGAGGTGGTCTCAGCCTGTCTCGCCAACGGCACGGTGGTCTTGCTGACCACGCCTCCGCCCCAGAGCGGCCGACTCCCCGCCTGCCTGGAGTTCGCGGCGGCCATCCGCGGAATCGCCAGAGACCTCAAGGTTCCCCTCGTCGACTATTGCCACGAGATTATGGCGCGACGTCCTTTCGACTGGGACGGTGCCGCGCCCGAGTTCAGAAGTCCGGAAGGTGTCTACGATGTGCCCACGCTGATTTCCAAGGATGGCGTCCATCCATCCAATCCACGTGACTCGTTCAACGACTTCTCCGAGGAAGCCCTGTCGAAGAACGGATACGGTCTGCGGAATCACATGACGCTTCTGGCGTACTCGGACCTGATTCAACAGGTGCTGGCCGCCGACTCCGCCCGGTGACCTTGGCGCGGGCGCATTGCGCATCGTGCGTATTGCGGGATGCCACGCATGGCGCTCGGGACCGGTTGCTCAACGAAGTCCAGGCCTCAGAAAGAATAGTTGGATATCACGGTCTCATCACGCTCCGGCGGAAAGCGGTAGAGTACTGCCGCACTCCGCGCCGCTCCCCTGCCGCACGGGACCGCTGGAATGTCCGTCAGCCTGCCTTACGCGAACACACCCCTGACCGCGATGCCCTTGCCGTCTTCGGTGTTGCAGAACGCCATTTTTCTTGTGGCAAAGCCCGGGAACAAGCAGGGTCCAGCCGAGCCCTGAAGAATCAAATTCTTGTCAGTAGGTGAGCCACGCCTTCCGGCCATGACGTCATGAATACCTGTCGACCCGTCCGCGACGTGTTGGTTTAGAATCATCGAACATGCAACCATTGTCCCGAGATCGGTGGTACATCCTGGCGGTCTTGTTCTGCCTGAATGCGCTGAACTTCTATGATCGCCAGATTCTTGGGGCGGTGATGGAGCCGATCCGCCGGGAGCTTTCGTTGAATGATACCCAGATTGGCCTGCTGAGCACGGCGTTCACTTTGGTTTACGCGGCGGTGGGGATGCCGTTGGGGCGGCTGGCGGACTCGTGGAAACGCAATCAACTGCTGGCGATCAGCGTGGCAACCTGGAGCCTGCTGACCGCGGCCTCCGGGTTGGCGCGCGGATACGCATCCCTGTTCGCGACGCGCCTGGGTGTCGGGATCGGCGAGGCCGCATGCGCGCCGGCGGCCAATTCGCTCATCGGTGATCTCTTCCCACCCAGCCAGCGTGCCCGCGCGCTTTCGATCTTCATGCTTGGCCTCCCGGTGGGCCTCTTCTTCTCCTATTGGATCAGCGGCTGGATAGCCGATGCCTACGGATGGCGGAGCGCATTCTATGTGGCGGCCGTGCCCGGGTTGCTGATAGCGATCCTGACCTGGAAGTTGCGCGAACCAGCCCGGGGGGCGGCCGAGGAGTCGTCGATGGCCGCCCGCTGCCGGCCGGGATCACCGTGGATGGTGGTCTTGGGCATTCCCACGATGTGGTGGATGATTCTCTCCGGCGCGTTCTTCAATTTCAAGATGTACGCCGTCAATGCCTTCACGGTCGCCTTCCTGGCCCGCTATCACCAGGTGAGCTTGAAGGAGTCGACTTGGATTACGGCCTGGGTGCTGGGTGCGGTCGGGGTGCTTGGCCTGCTGCTGGGCGGCTGGCTGTCGGATCGGGTCAGCCGCACGAATCGATCCGGACGCCTGCATCTGGCGGCGGTGTCGATGCTGTTGGCGGCTCCGTGCCTTTTCCTGGCCTTGAGACAGCCTGGGGGCGAGGTGATGGGGTTCACGTTGTTCATGGGCGCGGGCTCAATGCTGATGTTCGCCTATTACTCGTGCGTGTATCCGGCGATTCAAGACGTGGTCGAGCCGGGATTGCGGGGGACGGCCATGGCCCTCTACTTCTTTGCGATGTATGTGCTGGGTGGAAGTATCGGGCCGATCGTCACCGGAGCGCTGAGCGATTTTTGCGCGCGGCAGGCCATGACGGCCGCGGGCGCCACGACGATGACCGAATCGTTCAAGGCCGCCGGCCTGCACACCGCCATGCACGTGATTCCGCTCTTGTGCTTCCTGCTGGCTGTGGTGTTGTTTGCCGCGGCGCGCACCGTCGGATCCGACATGGAAAAACTCCGCACGTGGATGCGCAGCGCGGACGGCACCGCTCAATCAAACTGACGAATGCATTCAATCCACGACTCACGAAAGCACGGCATCGCCGCAACCGAAGCGGAGCGCGGGTCTCCCGACTGAACTCTTCTTGAAATTGCATGAGCGCCGGACTCTCACTCAAAGGTAAAGTCGCCCTGGTCACCGGTGGCGGCCGGGGCATCGGCCGCGCCATCACGCAACGCCTCGCTGAGGCGGGTGCGACCGTCATCATCGCCAGTCGCAAACTCGATACCCTTGAAGCCACCGCGCGTGAACTCGGATCGCTGCCAGGCCGCGTCATCCCGATGGCCTGCCACGTCGGCCGACTTCCTGAGATCGAAAATCTCGTCCGTCAGACCGAGGCGCAGGCGGGCCCCATCGATATCCTGGTCAACAACAGCGCCACCAACATCGGCCAGGGACTGGCGTTGGCGGCGACCGATGAGATGTTCGACAAGATTGTCGAGATCAACGTCAAGTCCGCGTTGCGCCTCATCCGCCTCGTCGTCCCCCGCATGATGGAGCGCAAGGCCGGTGGTTCCATCATCAACGTGGCCTCGGTTTCGGGTCTCAAGCCCCAGCCCGGCGGCTTGCTCTACAGCTTTACCAAGGCCGGGCTGATCATGTTGACCCGTTCGTGGGCGCAGGAGTTCGGCCCGCACGGCATCCGCGTCAACGCCCTCGCTCCGGGTCTCATTCAAACCGATTTCAGTGAGTATTTCTGGAAGGACGACGCGCGCCGGACAGCCTTCGAGGCGCGCCAACCTGTTCGCCGGATTGGCCAGCCGGAGGATGTCGCCGGCCTCGCGCTTCACCTGGCCTCCGATGAATCCGCGTTCATCACCGGTCAGGTCTTCGTTCTCGACGGAGGATACCTGGACTCATGAAGCGGCGAATCACAAGACATCCGGTGAGCTCGGGGGCTCGCCAGTTCGCAGGCAAGGTCGCTCTCGTGACAGGCGGCGTCTCGGGTATCGGACGTGACTGCGTGCGGGTGCTGGCCGACGCCGGGGCGCGCGTTGTCGTGTCCGATGTGGACGAGGCTCAAGGCGCGAGACTGATGAAGGAGATGGCGCGCACGGGTGCAAAGACCCTTTTCGTCCGCGCTGACGTCACGCGTGCGGACGAAGTGCGGGATCTGGTGGGGTCCGTTCTGCGTCGCTTCGGCAAGCTGGACTTCGCGTTGAACAATGCCGGCGTCGACGGTGCCCGCGCGCCCACGGCCGAGTACCCGGCGGAGGTTTGGGATCAAGTCATCGCGGTGAATCTGACCGGCGTCTTCCATTGCTTGAAATACGAACTGGAGGTGATGGCTCGACAGCGGTGTGGCGTGATTGTGAACATGGCGTCCGTCGCGGGCCTGGTCGGGTTCGTGAACCACGCGGCCTACACCGCGGCCAAGCATGGAGTGGTTGGCCTGACCCGCACCGCCGCCCTCGAATATGCGCGGCATGGCGTGCGGGTGAACGCCGTCTGCCCAAGCTACACGCAGACGCCGATGCTCGAGCGCGTTGCCGGGCGCATTCCCGGGCTGAAGGCGCGCCTGGCCTCCATTGCGCCGCTGGGCCGGCTTTGCGCTTCGAGAGAAGTCGCGGAGGCTGTCTCGTATCTTTTCTCCGATGCCGCGGCCTTCATCACCGGGCAGACCCTTGTGTTGGATGGAGGAATAGTGGCCGGGTGACGCGTGAGCCTATGAGTCGACTTAT
>VHDG01000435.1 GCA_016871475.1 Verrucomicrobiota bacterium | reverse complement strand
GTCCACACATCGTGACAACGATGGCAGCAGCTCGCTCACCCATCTTCCTGACTGGCCGTGCTGACTCAGGGCAAAAGGCGGTTTGAGGACCTTGCCTGGCTCGCTGGTGGGGGCTTCGACTCTCTGTTCCGCTCCCGGTTGGAAACTTTCACCCGCGTGTTTGAAGAGGGCGGGTTTGTAGTCGAAGAGATCCATCTGACTCGCACCCCCGTTCATGAACAGTTGGATGACCCGTCTAACTTTCGGCGGGTGATGGGGGAGGGGCCTCCCGGGTGTTCCTCCGGGTGTGAGGGCAGGAGTCAGCATTCCATCCGCTGCCAATGTCTGCGCCAGTCCGATCACACCGAACCCCCCTGCGACGGACCGGAGAAAATGCCGACGGTCCGGAAAGCCGGAACGATGGGGAGGTGTGGGCAGGCTCATTAGTCGATGAACATGAATTCGTTGCTGTTGATCAGCACGCGGGCGAGATTGGCGGAACCATTCTCGCGAGCGTATTCGGCGAACGAACGGCGTTCGCTTTCAGTGGGTGTCCGCTGGAAGATGAGTTCAACGAGCCGTGCCACCCGGTCCTCAATCCTGGTGCACTCTTTGTCGATTCGATCGCCTATGCGTGCCGCGCGGTGAGTGGCAAATGCCCCGTTCCACAACGCCAGAGCTTGTTGCACGGTGCTGGCCGTGCTTCGTGTCGGTGAAAGCTGATCTCCAGCCGGACAGTCCAGTGCATCCATCATCGGATCCGGCAGGGTACGAAACAGAAACCGATAGATGCTGCGACGCCGGCCTTCCACGGATGCAGGATCGAACAGGGTGTAGTCCACTTTCGGGGTGACGTGGATGCCCGGTTGCAAATCGAAGTGCCGGTCGCTCGGGCCACCCATCCTGAGATCCAACTCACCCGAGATCTGGAGCAGCGTGTCTCGCACCTGTTCTGCATCCATGCGCATCCGTGACATGCAGGCGAGGAGCCGGTTGCCAGGATCCAGATCAGGGTGGGAGATTCCTGCCTTTTGACGATAGGTCTCACTGGTGACAATCAGGCGGTCCAGGTCTTTGAATGAACCTTTTGCTTCATCCCGGAACCACACTGCAAGCCAGTCCAGCAACTTCGGATGGCTGGGTGCTTCGCCCATTGCGCCGAAGTCGTTGAGGGTTTCCACGATCCCCTTCCCAAAGTGCCGCGCCCATACCCGGTTGACGATGGATCGCCAGGTCAGGGCGTTACGGCTGTCCGTCAGCCAATGAGCCAAAGCTGCACGGCGGCCACCTTCATTCTCCGGATGAAGGCTTTCGAAGCGCGACGGTAGTCCTTCAACGCACGACAGTGTGCCTGGGCTGGCGACTTTGCCCGGGCGCGTGATCTCGCCTCGATGCAACACATGAACCACGCGGGGGGCGCCTGCGGGTTTATGAGCTCCGTCTGGGGGGAAGTCGCTTGCAGCGGCAAATACGTAGGATTCCTCGGGCAGGCCAGCGAGCTGTTGATCGATGTGTCGAGTCTCGTGAAACGCCAGCAGATCCAGTTGTTGAGCTTTTGTTCTTTGTGCGGCCGGGATGGCAAGCAGTCTATCGATGTCGGTGGGTATCGGAGCGAGCGCATCCACATCGCTGACGCTCGTGGCGGATATCCTGAAGCGTCCGATGCAGTGACCTCCATGAAGCTGACGCAGTTGGACGACACATCGGGTCCCGGATGACGTGCTGAAAGGGGCCGAGGCTATGAAAATGGCCGTGTGAGCAGCACCCACCTTGGGATAGATTCCCCACGCGGTCTTCGGGTTTGAATCAATCGCATGAGCGGCTGTCCAACCCGGTTGGTCGTAGTCAGAAAGCGCCTGGGTGAAACGCACCGGCCGCGCTTCGCTGGCTGAGGGTTCGAAGAAGCCCACGCTGAACTCAGATAAATGGAGGTTTCCGTTGGGCTCACGGCCCGGACCCTCATGGGGCAGCGATGGGTCAGGGAGCACTTCAAGTCGCAAGGCCCTGATGTCCGTCAGCGATTCTCCAAAGGTGAGTGTGTAGCAGTCCGTGGGACCGTGCTGGCCGGATGCCAGGATGGATCCATCCGGCTGCCGTGCAAGCTGTGCGCCGGAGGCGGATGTGAATGTGTCCGCTGAAAGCACCCTCCATGCGCTTGCTACCTTGTTGCGCTGCGCCTCCCAACCCCTGAAGTTTTCATCCGACCCTCCAGCAAGAAGGAAGTCCTCGTTCTTCTCCGAGACGAGCTTGAGCTGCCTTCGCAGTTCCTTGCGTCGTTCCGCGACGCGCGAATCCGAATCATAGGGACGATTTGCACGGTCAACTCCTGCAAACACCGCTTGCAGAGCGTAGTGATCCTCCTGGGTGATGGGATCAGACTTGTGATCGTGACAGCGTGCGCATTGCACCGTGGCACTGACAAAGGTCTGCATGACCGTCGTCAGCATGTCATCCCGATCCACATACCGGGCGATCTGACGGTCCAGAGTGTCCTCACGGATATCCCGCAACGAGCTCTCATCCCATGGGCCTGCTGACAAGAAACCCAGGGCGACGATCGCCTCGGGAGTGTCGGGGAACAACACGTCCCCCGCCACTTGTTCCTCAACAAAGCGGGCATAAGGTTTGTCATCGTTGAATGTGTGGATGAGATAGTCGCGATAACGCCAGGCATTGGTCCGGATCCGGTCCTGATCATGTCCATGCGTTTCTGCGAAGTGGACTGCATCCATCCAGTAACGCGCCCACCGTTCTCCGTAGCGAGGGCTGGAGAGGAGTTCATCCACGACCTTCGTGTAAGCCCAGGAGCCGGCCGACGCTTCGAAGCGGCGAACGTCCTCGGGCTCAGGCAGAAGTCCGGTAAGCCCAAGGAACAGGCGTCGGATGATCGCCCGAGGCGCGGCGGGTGGTGAGATGGACAACCCTGAGGATTGGAGGCGTTCCTGGACAAAAGCATCGATCGGATTCGTCTGGCTTCCGCTCGCATCCAGGCTTGGGGGCAGGGGAGGTTGTTGAAGAGGCTTGAGAGCCCATTCCGATGCGGCGCATGCGCGTTGCACATTCCAGGGAAGGGCCAAACCCAGCAGCAGGCTGAGCAGGGCCCCGGTGCGAGAGCGGCCGATGGCCGGCATCGAGGGCCCGGTTCTCGTCGCGGCGGTCGCTGAAATGGGAACGGCTGAAGGCATGTTTCGGTTGCGGTTCTCTCGTCATCAAACCTGGCGGGGCATCGAAAGCGATCCGACCCGTTGAACACCTTTCGTGTGTCCTGCGGCTGCCAGCCTGAGACCTTCGAGCGTAAGCAGGGGATCGACGGCGGTGATCTCGGGAAGGCCTGCAGCCATCAGGCGGGCATATCCTCCCGTGGCGATCAGAGGCAACAGACGACACTTCAACTGCCGTTTCAGCCGGAAGGCCAGCTCGCGGATCAATCCACGATAACCATGAACGGCGCCGATGAGCATCGCTTCCTCGGTGCTCTTCCCGACGACCGCCTTGATATCGCGAATCGTAATGCGTGGAAGCAGCGCTGTCTTCTCGTGGAGGTAGTCAGTCATGGCGGCAAGCCCGGGTGCGATGACGCCGCCGACGTAACAACCCCGCCTGTCCAGGACGTCGAAAGTGACAGCGGTGCCGAAGTCCACCACGACGGAGGGAGATCCATAGCGAGCTTTCGCCGCGATGGCATTCGCCAGCCGGTCTGCCCCGATGGTGTGAGGTTTTGGATAATCCAGCCCGACACCGGTGACGGTGGCGGAAGTGAGAACGAATGGGGTCAACCCCCAGATGCCGGTGATGAGTTTGACCGCAGCAGACGTCGCGGACGGAACCACGCTGCAGATCGCCACCTGCGTGATCTTTCGGGAGCCTACCCACCGGAGCAGAGTGGCTGAGGGTCGGCCGCGTTCCATCCACTCGCCGGTTGGCACATCCATGTGCCGCTGAATCTTCTCCGACGAGGCCAAACCTGCGTGGGTATGAGTATTTCCGATGTCGAGAAGCAAGGTCATGGCTTTAGGATTTCATCACGGTCACGTCGCCTCCGAGAATGCGTTCGAGCGATCCGTGGGAAGTTCGAAGAAGCAGGGCGCCCTCGCTGTCGAGGGCTTCCGCGGTTCCCTGGAGCATCCTGTCACCCATCTGGACCCGAACATTCCTGCCGAGCGTCCCGCACAACGACTCCCACTCGGAGGCAATGCTGTCGAAAGCACCCGACGACAGTCGTTTGTAATCCGCATCCATATGTCGAAGCAGCTCAGCGGCAAGCTCAGGGCGATCCCAGTCTTTGCCCGACTCGATCCGAAGTGAGGTCGCAATGTCGCGGAGCTTGGTGCTGAAATC
>VHDG01000434.1 GCA_016871475.1 Verrucomicrobiota bacterium | reverse complement strand
GGTCCCACGTCAGCGGTGGAATCCAACTGCGCTTCCGGATGCACAATGGCCGTGGAATGGATCATCCACCCCCAGAGACCATCGACACACACCGCTGTCAATCAGCGAGTGATGCCCAGCCAGGACAGCCAGCGGTTAAGGAAGCTGAAGTCACACGCTTGAAGTGGTCCTACTGAATCGTTCCGGCTAAGAGAGACCCACAAAGCTGCTCAACTCAGCGGTTTCGACGAAGCAACATCCGAACAGGTTCGCTACCGGAACCGTTCCACGCGTCGACGCTCGCCCCGGCCGAGAGGAGAAGCTCCACGCAACCCGCAAAATCGCCCGTCCGCACATGCCAGCCTTGCTCCGATCCGTGAACGGCCCAACCGAGCGGTGTGGCGCTGAAATCGGCATCTACCACCTCCAATGATGCCCCAGAGGCAAGCAATGTCCGCGTCATTTCCTTATTGCCATGAAACGCAGCCCAATGCAGCGCAGTACCCTGATGTTGACCCCGGGTATCAACTGGAAATCCCCCTGCAAGAAAAGCCCTCACGGCGGAAAGTTGGTTGTTGCGAGCCGCGTGAGCGAGCATCCTTCGCTCCTCAGGCGACAACCGCTGCAACAATCCGGAATCCTTCTCGCGAAGCCGTCGCGCCTCATCAGCATCTCCAGCCCACCCTGCCGCAAGCAGCAAGACCTCGTCGGAACTACGGGCTCGCAACAGCCCTGCAATCTCCTCTCGCTTGAAGTCCCGCGCGATCTCATGCGCCGACTGATGCCAGCCTAGCGCCCACTGGTAAATTGTTCCCCCCGCCCGAGAATCCCCACACATCGGAAAATGTTCGTTGTTTACTCTCATCCGGATGCTCTCGGGCCTGGCTCGAAGATGCGTTTCGACCAGATCCAGGTCACCCAAGGCGACCGCCATCAGAATATCACTCGCGGCTCCCTGCTCCTGCACCAGATACTGGGCAAGAGGCTGCCGATCGCGCACCATGTACTGAACGGCGGTGGACTCGTGATCGATGTCACGCGCGTCGATGTCTGCTCCGCTCCGCAAAAGCAGGTCGGCCACCTCCCGAGTCTGAGCAAAATGCAAAGGCATCTGGCCATCGCCACCTCGCGAATGAACGAGGGAAGGGTCCGCCCCCAGGAGTCTCTCCAACTCGGAAATCAGTCCAAGCCGCGCCGCTGCGTGAGCATCGACCACAGCTCCTCTCCCGATCGCGTAGGACGCAAGCTCAGGATCCGCAACATGGAGCAATCCAAACCCACCCGCCCACCATCGACTTTTTGCGTTGATGTCCGCTCCCGCCCCCAGGAGGACGTCCACCATTGCTCGTGATTTTGCGTTTAAGATGGCAGGCGAATCAAAGGGTCCGACCGGCTCATTGACCATTGCGCGCAGCTCAGAGTGCTCCTGAAGCATCCGCTGCACTTCGGAAGCGTCATCCTCATGGAACGCGCGCTTCAACTGTCGAATCACTTCAGCACTTGCCATCGCGGAAAACCGTAGCTCCGGCCGAAGGCGGCTGAAAGGAAATTGTCCAAGCCTTTCGTTTTGACCCCGAAAGCTTTCTGGTTAATAAACGCCGCGTCTATGAACCACCCTTTCCTAAGTGTCACACGCTTTGTGGCGATCGCCATCGCAGGCACCCTGGTGGGCTGCAAGCCCTCCGAACCAGCCTCTTCCACACCTTCAACCACCCCCGGCGCGCCTGCTGCCCAAGGAAAAAAGCCGCGCATCGCCTTCGTCAGCAACGGTGTCGCAGAGTTCTGGACCATCGCAGAAACAGGAGTACGACACGCCGCGGAAAAACTCGGCATCGAAGCCAGCGTCCACTTCCCCAATGGCATCGAGGACCAAAAGCGCACCGTCGAGGATCTGGTCACCCGTGGCGTCGATGGAATCGCCATCAGCCCGATCGATCCAGTCAACCAGACCGATGTGCTCAATAAAGCCGCCTCCCGGACCAAGCTCATCACCCAAGACTCCGATGCCCCCGACTCAAATCGGATGCTCTACATAGGCATGGACAACTACACCGCTGGAAGAATGTGCGGAGCGCTGGTGAAGGAAGCCCTCCCAAACGGCGGGAAAGTCATGATCTTCATCGGACGCCTCGAACAGGACAATGCCCGTCGCCGGCGCCAGGGTGTCATCGACGAGATGCTGGGAAGGACGGTGGATCCCAAGCGTTACGATCCGCCGGAGCCCGTGATCACCGGCAACGGGTTCACGATTCTGGGAACCCTCACAGACCAGTTCGACCGGGCCAAAGGCAAGGCGAATGCGGAGGACTCCATGGCCCGCCACTCTGATCTCGCCGCCATGGTGGGATTGTTCGGCTACAACCCACCGCTTCTGATCGAAGCCGCAGATCGTGCAGGCAAGCTGGGCAAGATCAAGATCATCGCCTTCGATGAAGCGACCGAAACGCTCGATGGAATCAAACGTGGAGTGGTCTATGGAACCGTGGTCCAAAACCCCTACCTGTACGGCTACAAATCGATCGAGATCCTGACGGAGCTGCACAAGGGCGCCCAAGGTATCGTCCCCGAGTCCAAATTCATCGATATCCCGGCACGCCAGATCCGGCAGAACAACGTTGAGGAGTTCTGGAAGGACCTGAATGCGAAGCTCAAGAAGGGCTGACGCGCGGTCGATTGCCATGCAGCCGCTGCTCGAGGTTCGGGAAGTGTCCAAGCATTTCCCTGGCGTGAAGGCCCTGCGAGGAGTGTCTCTGCAACTCGCGCGCGGTGAAATCTTGTCCGTCGTCGGCGAAAACGGCGCAGGCAAGAGCACTCTGATGAAGATTCTCGCCGGGGTTCACGCGGCTGACCAAGGCGAGATCCTCCTCGACGGTCAGGCTGTGCCGATGGGTTCAGTGGAAAGCTCGCTCGCTCACGGAATCGTCCTCATCCATCAGGAGCTCAACCTCGCCACCAACCTGTCGGTTGGAGCCAACATCTTCCTTGGACGAGAGCCACGCCGCTTCGGACTCATCGATCACGCCCGAATCCGATCACAAGCGCTTCATCACCTCAAACAGGTGGGGCTGGATGTAAACCCCGATTCGCTCGTGGGCGACCTCAGCATTGGACACCAGCAACTCGTCGAGATCGCCAAGGCGCTGTCGGTCAACGCTCGTATTCTGATCATGGATGAGCCCACCTCAAGCCTCAGCGCCCACGAGGCGGAGCAGCTCAAAAAGGTCATCAAGGATCTCAGCGCCAAAGGAGTGAGCGTTCTCTATATCTCGCATCGATTGGGTGAGGTTCGGGATTTGTCACACCGGGTCACGGTGTTGAGGGATGGCGCAAACGTCGGGGAACTGGAGGGGTGCGAGATCACCCACGAAAACCTGGTTCGTTTGATGGTGGGTCGAGATGTTTCCCAGTTTTACCGGAGGACCGGCAGAGCCCATCAAGCTTCTGCGTGTCCAAGCCCGGACCAGCCGACAAGCACGCAGCCAGTCCTCGAAGCATGCGATCTACAAACGTCGGCTCATCCCCGGCACGTGCTGAACTTCAGCATTCGGCCGGGTGAGATGGTGGGGATCGCCGGACTCGTGGGCGCGGGACGCACGGAGGTCCTGCTCACCCTTTTCGGCCTCACTCCAGCCGTGGGAGGCACGATCCGAATCAGCGGCCGCCAAGCCCGGATCGCTTCACCTCTGGATGGAATCGCCGCCGGCCTGGCCCTCGTGCCTGAAAACCGCAAGGAGCAGGGCTTGATTCTGGAGATGGGTGTCCGTGAAAACATCAGCCTGGCAAGTCTGCGGCAACGACATCCAGGCGGATTTCTCGACAAGCGCGCGGAGACCCATCTCAGCACCGAGACGATCGGTCGCCTGGGTGTGAAAACCCCGCATGACAGGCAGGAGGTTCGCCTCCTGTCCGGCGGCAACCAACAGAAGGTGGTTCTGGGAAAGTGGCTCGCCCTGAAACCGGCACTCCTGCTGCTCGATGAGCCCACGCGAGGAATTGATGTGGGTGCCAAGGCTGAAATCTACCGGCTGATGGAAGATCTCGCAGCAACTGGCGTGGCAATCCTCTTCGTCTCCAGTGAAATGGAGGAGGTGTTGGGTCTCTCCGACCGCGCGCTGGTCATGCACGAAGGCCGCCTGGCGGGCGAACTGAAAGGTGAGGAACTAACCGAGCAAGCCGTCATGCAGCTTGCGACAGGAGCATGAATTTATGAAAAAACTTTTGGGAATCCTGGGTCTGCTGACTGTGGTGTGCCTCGCCACATCCCTGATGAGCGACCAGTTCCTGACCCAGTACAACATCGAAAACCTGCTCCGCCGCACAGGCCTTTTCGGAATCCTCAGCATTGGTGTG
>VHDG01000433.1 GCA_016871475.1 Verrucomicrobiota bacterium | reverse complement strand
CGGGAAAACAACTTGGACATACGAGCGCACGGCCTTCCTTTGGGGCAGCGGTGAAAACGTAAACCTTCGCTCCGGGAATCGGATCGCCTTTGTCGGACAATACGAACCCCTTCACGTCAGACGTCTGAGCCTGTGTGTGAACCGAGAGCAGGGACACAATCAAGATGAGAGATGCAACGCCCTTGCGCATCGTGTTTGAGACGATCTTCATGGAAGGCATTTGTATCGAAAGCTCCCGAATCCGGTCCGCGCGAAAGAAGGTCATGGCTTTGCCTGGGGTTTGGAGTTGTTCGCCATCTGCCGCCGAGCGATCCGCTGGATGGCCTTCTCGACAGCCTGTGGCTTGGTCTCGCGATGAAGCAGACGGCCCTCAGCATCAACCAGGAAGGCGATTGGAAGTGATTTTAGCTCGAGCTCGTCTGCGGTCGAGATCAGGTGTTCCCCACTGAGTCGTCCATGCGTCCAGTTGCCTGCGAGAGACGGCAGGCGGTCGCGAATGGCTTTGAGTTCGTCACCGAGGTTGACGGACAGCCACTGGTAGCTGGCAGCAGCAGGGACGTTGGTGCGGATGGCATCGATGCCTGTGAGCAGGTTCGAGGAGCCAGGAGCCCATTCGGCCCAGAAGGCAATCACCACAGGCTTACCGCGCAGTTGTTCAACCGTGATGATCTCCGAGTTTTTGAGCGAACTAAGAGCGAGCTTCAGGAGTTTCGGGAGCTCCGAAGGAGCATCCGACAGATAATCCACCCAAAGTTCTCCGAGATTGACCACGCCTTCACCAGGAGGAACTTCAATGATCTTCTCCAGCTTGGCGATCTGAGGTGCGTTCCAATCGCGTTCTTTCCCCTCAGCAGGAGGACGCGTGGGGCTAACCTGCAGTCGATACCTGCCTGGTTTAACATCTCGAATGCGAAACTCTCCGCCATCACCAAAGACGAGTTGATGGGATCTGGACTTGCTCAGGTGCTCAAGCATCTCTGGGGATCGCGCATGTTGAGTCCAGACAGCCTGTTGTTCTCGGGGGCTAAGAAAAGGATCTACCATGGGTGGTGCAGGGTGAGGCCCAACATCAAGGTCGATCCGATGCGCGTCGTTTTTCCAGTCGATCTCAGGATCTGAATCCAATTTTCCAACGACAACGCGGCCCCGAGGCGGCGACGGCAGGACCTTGTTCTCTCCAGCTGCGAGATCGAAACGGATTGCACCCGACTCGACCGAGGGCGATCCAATCACTGGAAATGCGTTGTGAGATCGTTCATAGGCTCCAGGTGGTAGATTGGTGAAGGAGTAGCGCCCCAGGCTGTCAGTTCGCGCGTGATACATGATCTGAAAACCCTCCGGAGCGTTCCCATTGGGAGGGCTCCGTAGACTCAGACTCTGGTCTGGAGCTGGTTTTCCCTCCAGATGGAAAACCCCGGAGACGCTTCCCCATCTCATCAGCTGGATTGTGCCAGACTGAACGACATCGCCAGCTCGTGCATCAGCGAAACCCTCCGTGTGCACCGCGATGATTCTTTGATCAGGTGATTCCATCATTAGAGTGAAGGATCCATCAGCAGAATTTGTGGCTCGCTCGGTGGTGGGTTGCGACTGGAAGATGCGCGGCCTGTGAGAGTAGAGGGGCATCCCTGTTTCTGGGGAGTTCATCAATAACTGGACGCCCATGGCTGGCTGGCCCCCGGGGAGCAGGGCCTTTGCCTTGATGACAACCAGCCGATCCAACTTCGCCTCCAGCTCAATAACGCCTTCATCGGTGTACACCCAGTCAGAGCGCCACCGACTGAAACCCGGCGCTCGAATCTCAATGGAGAACTGAGGAAGGCCCTGGAGGGGTGGCGCATCCTGATTGAGTAGGAGATCGATGTCCGATGCATTTTGGGACTCTCCAAGCTGGACGGCGTGGTAGCCATCGGTTCGGAAGATGGAGAAGCCCTGGACTGGTTTCGAGGAGGCGCCTCGATGGCCTTCACTTTGATGCGGACATTGCGGTCGAGCTCCGCCGGGAGGTGGAGTGACTTGAGAGAACCGTCAGGTTTAACTCGGAACGTGCGGAATGCGTGGTGAGGGGCGAAAACAGAAAGTGCGAGGACTGAGGCAGGCGCGGCGATCCATTCCACCCGGCCCTGAGCATCGGCAGTGGCGCTCCAGGGTATCGCTACTTTTGATCGGTGCTCAGCGTGGGCCACCTGAGCGCCAGCCAGGGGAAGGCCGTTTGTGCCGAGAAGTTGAAGTTTCAGAGGAGACCGGGGGTGTAATTGGATCTCAAGCGTCTTGGCGGCCTGCCTGGGCAGACCGAAGCGCGCTGAGGCTGCCGCTGCTCCCTCTGCTTCCACCATGACAATTCCCAGATCATGGGATCGATCCTTGAGTTCGAACTCACCTTTGGCATCGGATTGGGTTTCCCAGGTCTGGCGTGCTGAGAAGCCACCGACCAATTCGGTGATGCGGGCCCCGGCTCTTGGCTTGCCTTGCCAGTCCAGAACCCGGCCTCGCACGGTCTCGCCCTTCGGGAATCGCAGAATGGCATTGGTGTTCCTGAGGTCCTCGGAGCTGAAGCTGCCTGCGGTGCGCACCCCAAACAGCGCGCTGGCGCTCACGGGCGAGAACAGACCAAACCCACCGTCGGGACGAATGATATCAAGGTACACTTCCGAAACATCCTTCGGGAACTGGTGCGTAACCCATCGGCCATAGGAATCGGTCGTGACGTGCAGCCCGCTGTGGCGGTTGAGGGAATGCCCGATGAGAACGGAGAAACCGTCGCCCTTATCGCTACGCTCCGGGGTTTTCTCCTGGCCCCACACCTCGATCTTTGCATTCGGGACGGCCTTACCGCCGGGATCGAGCACCACGCCACCCACGGTGATGCCCTTGCGAAGCTGAACGGTCTGGGAGGGTATTTGCAGCTTCCCGAGAGGCTTGGGATTGGAGCTCAGGATCATCTGGGCCGGAGCGTGGTTTGAATGCCGGATCCAGAAAGCCACGGCGTGCTGTGAAAGCATGTTCCCCACGAGACTTACACTGGCGGTTCCGGAGGCATCCGTTTTCCATGAGTGCACGCTCGGTTGTGCGGCAGGTCCACTAGCGGAGTAATCCGGAGTCAACACCTCTGCGCCTTCCACTGGTGTCGAGTTGAGGTCGAGGACCTTGATGGTGAAGCTGGGTCCAGAGCCTGGGGAGGAGGATGCGCCGGAGGTGGACTCAAGATTGGCAGAGAAATGCACCAGCAGGAGGATGAGCCAACGGGGCAGGAGAGTGGTGTGCGAATTGCACATAACAGGAGTCGTGCTTACTCCTGCCTCGCCCGAAGCAGCAAGGAAAAACTCGATGAAGCACCCGAGCCTCAGGATCTATCGTGGCAACATGGGGGGCGGAGAGACGGACTTGTCGGGTGTTGGACTCGGGGTGATGGCTTGTTCAAGGGCTTGAGTGAAAACCTGGATCTGTCTGCCGGTGCGCAACTCAGCACGCCACTCTGCTTCGATTCGTTTCCTGTCATCAATGAGCAGTTTGTGGTGAATCTCGGGTCGCAGCGACTCGAAGGGCTTTACGATTGCAGGCCGTCCTTCGATGAACTTAATCAAGTAGAGCCCTCGCGCTGTTTCGACCACGGAGCTGATCCGATTTGATTCAGAGAGCTGATAAAGCACCTGGATCAGAGGTTGTTCGAGCACTCGATCGCCGACGGCTTGTTCGGTGAACCAGCCGATATCTCCTCCCCGATACCTCGTGGACTGGTCTTCAGAGTAGCGGATCGCCAGGGCTCCAAAACCAACATCGCCTCCAGCCGAAGCTTCAGGTGCCAAGGCCTTGGTCCGAGCTTCCGCCATCCGTTGCCTGGCATTTTCCTTCGCCTGTTCCGTCGCCTTTGGGGAGATGGAGACAAAGAGCATTGCAGCCCGCCTTGCCGCAGGCTCCGTGTACGAAGCAACGGAGTTGGAATAGTAAGTCAGCATCTGCTCAGGACTGGGAACTGCTTTGTTCAGCCGAGGCTCCAACTCCAGTTCCCCAGTCTTGTTACGAGCATCTGCTCCCAGGCCGATTGGAGAGCCGGATCCCGATCGAGTCCGCGTTCACGGACTCTCAGCATTGCCGACTCATGAGCGAGCAGATCGTCCAGCAAACTTTCCTTCCGGCGGGGATCATCGCTGACACCTCTCCGCTTCATCCAGGCTTCGAATTTTTTTAGACAGATTCCTTGTCCATTGATCGATGCCACAAGCGGAGAGCTGTCTGTTTCTGAAGACGATGGAGCAACGGTCTCCGACGGCTTTTTGGCCGGGGAGCAAGCTGTGAGAAACGGGCAAATCAGATTTAATGCGAGGCACT
>VHDG01000432.1 GCA_016871475.1 Verrucomicrobiota bacterium | reverse complement strand
ACCAGAATCTGATCGGCCTCCCGGATCGTGCTCAGCCGGTGAGCAATCACGAAAGTCGTTCGGCCTCGCATCAGGCGCGTCAAGGCTTCCTGAATCAGTCTCTCGGTCGCTGTATCCACGCTGGCTGTCGCTTCATCCAGGATGAGGATCGGGGCATTCTTAAGAAGGGCTCGCGCGATACTCACCCGCTGCTTCTCGCCCACGCTCAGTTTGACTCCCCGCTCGCCCACCCGCGATTCGTAGCCATCGGGCAGATTCGAGATGAAGTCATGGCAATTGGCCGCTTTCGCCGCCTCCACCAACTCGGCGTCGCTGGCATCCAGCTTCCCATAAAGAATGTTCTCCCGAACTGTGCCGTTGAACAGGAATGGCTCCTGACTGACCACAGAGATCACCCGGCGCAACGATTCCAACGACGTGCCACGTGTGTCATGACCATCGATCGTGATCTTGCCGGCCGTGGCCTCGTAGAACGCAGGAAGCAGGTTCACAAAAGTGGACTTGCCCGCACCCGTAGGTCCCACAAGCGCAACCATCTCGCCGGGGCGAGCATGAACAGTGACCGACTTCAGCGTGGGACGGTCGGCCTGATAGGCAAACTCCACTCCCTCGTATCGGATCTCGCCTCGAATTGTCTCCGGCAGGGTGCCGGTGCGATCGGGTCGCTCAGGGGTCGCATCGAAGATATCGAAAACCCTCTCCCCCGCCGCCCGGGCCGACTGGATCATCTGGTTGAGCTGATGAAGGCGGCCCACCGGCTCATAGAACAAGCCGAGGTAGAGCAGGAACTGAACGAGTTCTCCGATCTTCATCTGTCCGTCCATCACGAGGCCGCCTCCGGCGTAAAGCACGCATCCGATACCCAATGAAGACGCAAATGCCATGGCGGGAGAATAGGCGGCCCATGCCATCATCACCTTCAAAGTGCCCTGCCGAAGATCATCCGCTTTAGAGGAAAAACGTTCATCTTCATGACGGTGCCGGCCAAAGGCCTTGATCTGCCGGATCCCCTGAAGGTTGTCCATGAGCAGGGCGTTCATCGCGCTCGATGCCTTGCGCTGCGCCCGGTAGCGCTCATGGGCCGTCAAGGTGTACCAAAGCGCGCCCCCGATGAGAAAGGGCATCGGAATCAAGGCCATCCACGCCAGCGATGCGTGGGCCTGAAACAGAATGAAAAGCACTCCGACAATGCTGAGCAAGGCCACCGTCCCCTGCTCCGTTCCATCAATCAGCACCCGTTCCACGGAGTTCACATCCTCAATCACCCGCGTCATGAGGTCGCCGGAGGATCTCTGGTCGAAATATCCTACGGGCAACCGCTGCAGCCGGGCGTAGAGGTCGCGACGGATGTCGAAGATCACATTCTGTTCAAAACGATTGTTGATCCGGATCCTAAGGCCGTTGAACAACTCCCGGAGCAGAAAGGCTCCTATCAATCCTCCGATCACCCAGGCCAGCAGGTCGCGGCGATTCTGGGCAATCACCACATCGATGATCTGCTGGGTGAGCTTTGGATAAGCGAACGCGAAGGCCAGGGACATCAACGCACAGACAATGTTTGCGAGGGCCATCCAGCGGTATGGCTTGATGTAGGGGGCAACGCGACGAATCACTTCAGAGGTCGAGCGTGGCCTGGAATTGAGGCTGGGGTCGGAGTTGGAAGTGATGGGATGGTGACGTGACATGACGTTTAGGCATCAACGAATCCAACGTCTGGAACGTTCCGATCCTGACGGACGCAGTTGGCCGCGATGCTCATTCCATTCCAGCCGGAGGCGGAACCAGAGAGTGACTGTTGTTGCACGGGCAACATTGAGCCCATGTGCGGACTCGGGATCAACCTGTAAACCTGGGTTGTTTTGCCCACAGAACACCGGGACCTGCCGGGAAGGGGTCGATGGAACCCGCGGATGCTCCGGCTGGAGCCCTCCCGCGGGTCACCCAGGGACCGCGTCGAAATGGGCGAATCCGGTTTTCCTGGGATGAGCCACCGGAACAAATTGCTGTTGCTGGAACTCGGAAACGGGGAAGAGTTGCCGAAGAACCCTCTCCCTGGAGACGGGAATCGAGCGGCGACGAGATGCCCAGCCTGGGCAGGTTGGACAAAGAACCGAACAGCACCCAAACGTGCCGGAAAAATCAAACGACAATTCTCTCTGTCTGGAATGCGGCCTTTGCTGCGACGGCACCCTGTTTAGGGACGTCCAGCTGTCGACCTCGGATGGCGTATCGAGGCTGAAGGAGTCAGGTCTCCGAGTGCTTCGCAAGAGAGGGAAAGAGGTGCTGCCTCAGCCTTGTGGGGCTCTTTGCGGGCGTGCCTGCAAAATATATTCGATGCGTCCTGCACATTGTCAGACCTTCAACTGTGCGGTGCTGTCGCGGTTCAGCGACGGAAGCTTGAATCGACGTCAGGCCATACTGCGCATCCGGAGAGCTCAACGGCTCGCGGGTGCGGCGCGAGACGCTCTGGCGCAATTGGCTGGAGATGATCCCTCCCTCCCACTGCGTGAACGCTTTTTCAAAGCAGAACGGAGCCTGCACGCATCCGGAGCCTCAAGGTCCGATCTGAGGGCATGGGCCATCGCTTCCGAATCCGTGCACGCCCTGTTTCTGCTGCTGAGCACGGAATTCCACGTCGAGCCGCAAACACGGCCGCGTGGAACTCCGTGATTGGAGCCCGGCTGAAGGAGGGCCCGGAGAGGGCGCTAGCTCTTCCAGATCATGTCTGCGACAGTGCGACCAGCCGGGATGAACGGCAGGACGTGTTCGGAGTATGGCGTGACGACATCCAGGATGTAGGGAGTGTCGGCATCCAACATTCGCTTCATGGCTGCTCGCAACTGGCTGCGCAACATGACCCGTTCCGCCGGCACGTTGAATGACTCCGCCATCTTCACGAAGTCTGGATAAACCTGGGGCCGGTTCGAAGGGTCTCCGAGGTAGGTATGACCGCGATTACCCGCGAAGAAGTTATCCTCCCACTGCATCACCATGCCGAGATGCTGGTTGTTCAGGACCAGAGCCTTGGCTGCGATTTTTTCGATGTGCGCCGTGGCGAGCTCCTGGATGTTCATGAGGAACGACCCGTCCCCATCGATGTCGACAACCTGGCGATCCGGGTAGGCGACCTTGACCCCGAGAGCGGCGGGATAGCCGAATCCCATGGCACCCAACCCGGCGCTGGTGATGAACTGTCTGGGATCCTTGAATTTGTAATACTGACTGGCCCACATCTGGTGCTGACCCACGCCCGTCGTGATCATCGCTTCGCCATCCGTGAGCTCGTAGAGCATCTCGATTGCGTGCTGCGGCAGAATGACATCGCTCTCGCGACCGGCGAGATGATCCTTCATGTGGTCGGACTTGAGCACTTCCTCAGTGACGCGGTAGCTGAAGGGGGCGCGAGTCTTCCACTCGGTCAGCTGGTCATGCCACTTGGTGTATTTCTTGGAAATCGGTCTACGGCGAACCATCTCCGCCAGGCGACCCAATGCGTATTTGATATCGCTTTCAATCGCGAGGTGGACTTTCCGGTTCTTATTGTGCTCCGAAGGGTCGATGTCGATGTGGACGATCGTTCCGGTTTCACAGAACTTATCCACCTTCCCGGTAACCCGGTCATCGAACCGAACCCCAAACGCGAGGAGCAGGTCCGCGCCCTCGCGAATTTTCACCATGGGATCGTTCACGTTCTTGCGCGGCTCGAACTCCCCGCTCACAGCCCAGTTGGCGTAGGCGGCACCGTGCATCCCAAGCCAGCGGAGCGAAAGCTCGTGGGTCTCCGGGAACGAGCCGATGCCCATGATCGTGCTGGTCACGGGGATCCGGCATCGCTCGGCGAATTCAAGCAGTTCCTTCGAGGCGTTCCCGGTGATAATCCCACCCCCGACGTAGAGAACAGGTCGCTCCGCCTTCTCCAGGAGTCCGATGATCTCGTTCAACGCGAGATCATCAGCCCGCTTGGGCTCAGGATATCCGGGAAGATCGATGCTCTTGGGCCAAACGGGCTGGGTGCGGGCCTGTTGCAGGTTCTTTGGGAAATCGATGACCACCGGCCCTGGACGCCCGCTTTGAGCGATATGGAACGCCTCCTTGACGATGCGTGGGATGTCAGCGATGTCGGTGATGAGATAACTGTGCTTCACCACAGGCAACGTCATCCCGAAGAAATCGGTCTCCTGGAATGCCCCCTTCCCGATCATGGCCTGAGGCACCTGGCCGGTCAGGGCGATGAGCGGAACGCTGTCCATGTAGGCATCGGCGATGGCGGTGACGAGATTCGTGGCACCGGGTCCGCTGGTGGCCATGCAGACGCCAGCCTTGCCCGTG
>VHDG01000431.1 GCA_016871475.1 Verrucomicrobiota bacterium | reverse complement strand
ACTCGACATTCCCTTGTTCATGAGCATTTTGACCTGTGCGAGGCGATCTCGCGTCGGTGCCGTGTCGAATGACGAGGAAAGCCCGGGTGGAGTCGGGCGTCGGCAACCCGGAGCGACTTTTGCATCGTGAAGGGGTGGGAGCGAAAGACTGAAACAGGAATCGGCGGCTTTACCCGCAGCCTATTATGTCTATTCTTCGCGCATGAGTTTAGCTGCTGCAGCCATTCAAACCATTCCTGACTCTTCGGGGCACTTCGGTCCGTATGGCGGACGATACGTGCCGGAGACCCTCATGCATCCTCTGATGGAACTCGAGCGGGAATACTTCCGCGCCCAGCAGGATCCCGAGTTTCAGAAGGAGCTGGATTATTATCTGAAGGAGTTCTGTGGTCGTCCCACGCCGTTGTATTTCGCCGAGCGTCTGACCCGCGAGCTCGGGGGCGCGAAGGTTTATCTCAAGCGGGAGGACTTGCTGCACACGGGCGCGCACAAGATCAACAACGCGATCGGACAGGTGCTGCTCGCGCGTCGGATGGGAAAAACTCGCGTGATCGCAGAAACCGGCGCCGGGCAGCACGGCGTCGCCACCGCAACCGTAGCCGCCATGTTCGGCCTGAAGTGCGCCATCTACATGGGAGCCGTGGATTGCGACCGCCAGGCGCTGAACGTTTATCGAATGAAGATGTTGGGCGCCGAGGTGATTCCTGTTCACGCCGGCCAGAAGACGCTGAAGGAGGCCGTGAGCGAGGCCATGCGCGACTGGGTCACGCACGTGCGCCACACCCACTACATCCTTGGCACTGCTTATGGCGCTCATCCATACCCGGTCATGGTGCGCAATTTTCATCGGGTCATCGGATTGGAGGCCCGGCAACAGATTCTCAGCAAGGAGGGACGTCTGCCGGATCTGCTCATCGCCTGCGTGGGGGGAGGCTCTAACGCCATCGGCCTGTTTCACCCTTTCCTGGAGGATGCCTCGGTGAAGATGCTCGGCGTGGAGGCAGGGGGCGAGGGAATCCAGCCGGAGAAACACGCCGCACGATTCCAGGGGGGCTCTCTTGGGGTTTTGCAGGGAACGCGCAGTTATATCCTTCAGGATGAGTGGGGGCAGATCCAGCTGACTCACAGTGTGAGCGCCGGGCTGGACTACGCAGCGGTGGGGCCCGAACACGCGTGGCTCCATGATCGCAAACGAGTGGATTACACCTACGCCACAGATCAACAGACCCTCGATGCCTTCATCAAGCTGGCTCGTCTCGAGGGGATCATCCCGGCTCTCGAAAGCGCCCATGCCGTCGCGGCCTGTATCGAGCGCGCACCCAAGATGCCTGCAAGCTCGCTGATCATCGTGAATCTGTCCGGACGCGGCGACAAGGACGTGGCCGAGGTGGCAGCCAAGATCCATCTCTGATTCGCCTTGAAGGGCTTACCCCTCAGGTTCCTCTTCCTCTCATGGTTCGGGTCGCAAAGTCATTTTCAGTCCCCGGGACGGGCACACGGGCGTTTGCTATCGCCCTCATCGCCGTCCTCCACACCGCTGCGCAGAATCTCAGGGCGGATGCTCCCGAGGGCATCGAGTATTTCGAGAAGCACATCCGCCCCCTGCTCGTTGACCACTGCTACTCCTGCCACAGCTCAAAGTCTGAAGGAGGCCCCAAGGGGGGGCTTAGCCTGGAGTTCAAGGGTGGATGGAGCCGTGGAGGCGACTCCGGGCCGGTGATTGTTCCCGGGGCCCCCGAGCGCAGTCTGTTGCTCAAGGCGATCAAACATTCCGACGTGTCGCTCCAGATGCCGAAGAAGGCTCCCAAGCTCGAGGCGGAGGCCATCGCACACATCGAGGATTGGATCCGCATGGGCGCCCCTGATCCACGCACCGGCGAGCCGGCATCGGCTCCACGTCCTTCAGCCTCTCATTGGGCGTTCCAACCCGTGACCTCACCGGCGGTCCCCGTGTTGAAGAACAGGCGCCCGGCCAGGAACGAGGTGGATGCGTTCTTGCTGAGCCGCCTGGAGGCCAGGGGTCTTCAATTCTCCCCCCGGGAAGATTCCAGGACCTTGGCGCGAAGGCTGAGCTTCGTTCTGACCGGCCTTCCCTTATCAACCGAAGAGACGGATCGATTCACCCGTGACAGGTCGGAGGGAGCCTACGAGCGTCTGGTGGATCAGCTGCTGGATTCACCTCGCTATGGTGAACGTTGGGCGCGCCACTGGTTGGACATTGCGCGATATGCCGACACCAAGGGCTACGTGTTTGAAGAAGAACGTAGATATCCCTATTCCTACACCTACCGCGACTACGTGATCCGTGCGTTCAATGAAGATCTTCCCTACAACCGCTTTCTCCGCGAGCAACTCGCTGCCGACCATCTGGTGGAAGGGCCTGACAAGCGCCCCCTCGCGGCCATGGGCTATCTAACGCTGGGCAGGCGGTTCCTGAACAACGCTCACGACATCATCGACGACCGGATTGATGTCGTGACGCGCGGAATGATGGGACTAACGGTGGTTTGCGCCCGGTGTCATGACCACAAATACGATCCCATTCCGACCGCTGATTACTATTCGCTTTACGGCGTGTTCGCCAGCTCCCATGAGCCGGCCGAGAAACCACTGCTTGGAGATTCCGCTCTTCCGCCCGAGCACCCCCAATACCTGGCCGAGCGCGAAAAGCGCGTTGCGGAGAGGGTCAGCTATCGTGCTGAGCAGGATGCCGAGGCGTTGCTCAAGATGCGCTCGCAGACTGGAGATTATCTCTGGTTCATCCACGAGAACCGTGAGGTCAAGGACGGGGAAACCGTGGACAAGCTTGCTCGCGAGGCCAAGCTGAGTCCGCCCGCAACCCGCAAGTTCCGGAATCGCGCCTCCGCTTGGGCCAAGGAACCTCCACCCGCCATCGCCCCATGGGTCCGATGGACAAGCGTTGCACTCACGGGATCGAATCTGGCCGGGGTCATTCGTGCAGACATCCAATCGGATGGATCGACTGGAAAGATGCTTCGGTCGGCCGGGTTCTCCGTCTCCAACGCTCCTTCATCCCTGCAGGACGCGGTCGGGGTTTACAACAGGTGGTTCGCGAGAGCTGCCGAAGCCATGCACAAGAAACGGGCACCTGAGGCGGATCCGGATCTTGCTGAAGCCCGGAGTTTGCTCGAGGGGGCCGATTCGCCGTTCGCTTTGAACGAGGAGGAACTGCATCGCGCTTTTCCCACGCCAGTGCAGCAGAAGCTTCGGGCGCTGCAGCGGAAAATCGACGAGCTTGACGCCACGCACCCTGGTGCGCCGCCCCGCGCGATGGCGATGCTGGACAACTCCAGCCCTCATGAGCCGCGTATTTTCAAACGGGGAAACCCCGGCATGCCCGGTGATGTCGTGCCGCGTCGGTTTCTCGAGATCCTGAGCAAGGGCGAGCGCAAGCCTTTCAGCAAGGGCAGCGGTCGACTCGAGCTGGCGGATATGATCGCTTCGCCGGCCAATCCACTCACCGCACGGGTCTGGGTCAACCGTGTGTGGCATCACCACTTCGGTACACCGCTGGTCAAGACCCCCAGCGACTTCGGAGTGCGCTCCGATCCCCCGTCACACCCGGAGCTTCTCGACTACCTGGCGACCCGCTTCATGGCCGATGGGTGGTCCGTCAAGAAGCTGCACCGCCTGATCCTCACCTCCTCCGCCTTCCAGCAAAGTGCTGAATCCAACGAGGTCGGAGAAAAGCTTGATCCAGGGAATGAGCTTTACTGGAAGCAGAACCGACGCCGGTTGGATTTTGAGTCGATGCGGGACTCCATCCTCAGCGTTGCAGGCAACCTCGACCTGAAGGCCGGTGGGCATCCTGTTGACATCACCACCCGACCCTTCAGCGGCCGACGAACCCTCTATGGTTTCGTGGAGCGTCAGAATCTTCCCGGCCTTTTTCGGACCTTTGATTTTGCCAGTCCGGACACGACGAGTCCTCAGCGCTTTCTGACCACGGTGCCACAGCAGGCGCTCTTTTTGATGAACAGTCCTTTTCTCATGGACCAGGCACGTGCGCTGGCGCGAAGACCTGAGATCGTTGCCGCGAGCACTGATTCGGAGAAAGTGAAACGGCTCCATCGACTGCTTTACCAGAGATCACCCGAACCGGAGGAGTTGACTCTTTCCCGGGAGTTTCTCAAGACAGCGCTCGACGCCGCCGACACGCAGCCGGAGATGCCTGTCTGGTCGTACGGCTTTGGGAGCCTGGATGAGCGAATGGGTCAGGTGAAATTCAACCCGCTCCCTCATTTCACAAAATACGCATGGCAGGGAGGGAAGGATTTGCCCGATGCGAAAACGGGCTGGGCCCTCGTCAGCGGGAGCG
>VHDG01000430.1 GCA_016871475.1 Verrucomicrobiota bacterium | reverse complement strand
CACGGGGGCGAAGTCTGGGTCGAAAGCGTCATGGAGAAAGGCACCACCTTCCACTTCACGCTGCCTCCCAGCGACTGATGACTAGGGAACGGGCTGCTCGGCGTTGGGATAGGAGCCGAGGACTTTCACAAAATTGCACTGCTCACGCAGCTGAGCGATTGCGCGGGACACCTTCTTCTCATCCTGATGGCCATCGCAATCCACAAAGAAGAAGTACTCCCAGGCTTTTCGCTTGCTGGGTCGGGACTCGATCTTGGTCATGTTCAGCTTGTTCCTGCGAAATCCAGCCAGAGCGGAATACAGCGCTCCGACCTCGTGGCGGATACTGAACATGATGCTGGTGCGGTCCTGTCCCGTGGGAGGACTGCATTGGCGACCCAGGACAAGGAACCTCGTCGCGTTGGCAGCGTGGTCCTGAACATCCCGTTCCAGGATGGGCACACCGTATTGAGAGGCCGCCAGCTCGCCTGCGAGAGCTCCAGAGCTCCTCTCCCTGGCTGCGAACTCGGCAGAACGCGCGTTTGAAGACGTCTCGATGATCTCCGCCTGCGACATCTCCCTCTGCAGCCAGCCCCGACATTGAGCGAGAGTCTGGGGATGGACGTAGAGCTTGCGGATCTTCGCCTTGGGAAACCTGCTGATCAAACAGTGCCGGATCGGAAGAACGATCTGTGAAACAATCTTCAGGTCGCTTTCCACGAACATGTCCAGAGTGTGAGTGACAACCCCCTCCGTGGAATTTTCCACAGGCACCACCCCGTAGTCAGCTCCCGCCTTCGACACTTCGGAAAATACATCCGCGATGGTGCGTTGCGGCAGGTAGGTCAGGCTGGACCCAAATCGCTGGATCGCAGCTTGGTGAGTGAACGTGGCTTCCGGCCCCAGGTAGGCGATCGCCATGGCCTTCTCCAGGGAAAGCGCGCTGGACATGATCTCGCGGTAAATCGCACGCAGAGACTCATGGGTGATCGGCCCTCGGTTGAGACGCGACACTTTCTGAAGGACCGCCAGTTCCCGGTGGGGAGCATAAATCTCCTCCCCAGCCTTGATCTTCAGCGCCCCGATCTCGAGCACGTGCCGGGTTCGCTGATTCAGTAGATCCACCAGCTTCGCGTCCAGGATATCAATGGCCTTGCGATGTTCAGCGATGCTCATGTGATGACATCAAGGAGGGCTCGACTCAGTTCCGGGCAGAGCAGGAACAGGCTGTTCTCCCACGTCTCCGGATCTCGGAGCCGATGATCCAGGATCGCTCTCAGCTGCACCTGGCTGGCCCTCCGCGGTTTGAAGGGAATCAGGAGGAGCCGTTGCCAGACCGGGATCAACGGTCAGCAAAGCCTCGGGACGCTGAACCACAATGCGTCGGAGCTCATCGGCGGCGGGAAGATCCTCCAACTGGCGGAGACCAAAATACTCGAGAAAGGCGGGGGTCGTGCTGTAGAGCGCCGGACGTCCGATGACTTCCGCCCGGCCTGATTGGACGACCAACCCACGTTCGAGAAGCGTCTGCATCACACCATCAACCGCAACGCCCCTGATCTGCTCCATCTCCGCGCGGGTGATGGGCTGTCGATAGGCGATGATGGCCAGGGTCTCGAGGCCGGGCTGTGATAGCCTGGGAGGGCGCACCTTGACACCGAGCAATGCACGGAGCCAGGGAGCGAACTCGGGCTGACTCACGAACTGCCACGCCCCGGCCACACAGGCGAGCCGGTAGGTGCGTCCCGCAGCCTCATGCTCCCGTTGGAGTTCCTCCAAGGCAGCGGTGATGTTTTCGGGCGGGGTTTTCTTGAAAGCCCGAACCGTTTCGTCCTCTGCCTGCTCCGCTGCCGCAGTCAACACGATGCGAAGCTCATGAGCACTCAACGGCTTCTGTGCCGCGAACAGCAAGGACTCCAAAATCCACTTCAATTCCATAGGTTCATTCCACTCGGGAAACAGTTTCGTCAGTCGGGGGAACATCCGGCTGCCCTTCAGGAACTGCATCCACCGACTGCGGTTCCGGGTTCGGCAACGGTGCAGGAAGCACCGGCTCCGGCGCCTGGAGGATCTGAATCTCTCCAAACGCCTCCGTTTGGATGGCCAGGATCTGCCTCAGCCGGATCAGCTCCAGGACAGCCAGAAACGTGGCCACCACCTCCGATCGATGGGCCGCGGAAGCAAAGAGTTCGGAAAACTTGATCGAAGGACGGGCGGCAACCTCCTTGAGCAGAAGCTCCATTTTGCCGCTGACCGTCCAGGTGTCCTCGTAGATTTCCTTGGATTCATCCTCCGTGCCGGCAAGCCGTTTCAGGATGGAGTTAACCGCGTTCAGGAGATCGAACAGCGATGCCTGAGGACGGGATGCAGAAGGATCGGGCTCGAACTTCGCGACTCCTGGAATCCGGGGATACACCTCCTCCATCCGCGCCTCGTAGGCTTGCAGCTGCGCGGCAGCGTCCTTGAACTTCTTGTACTCGACCAGCTGGCGGATCAGTTCCCACCGGGGATCCTCACCCTCCTCCTCCTCGGGAGCCTCCGCCCGTTGCTCCACAGGAAGCAGCTCCTTGCTCTTGATGTACATCAGAGTCGAGGCCATCACCAAAAATTCTCCGGCCACCTCCAGATCCAGCATGCGCATGACCTCGATATACTCGATGAACTGCGTCGCGAGCTGGGTGAGATTCACCTCATAAATATCAACCTCCTCCTTCCTGATGAGGTAGAGAAGGAGGTCAAGAGGACCTTCGAAAACTTCGAATTTAACTTTGTAATCCGACATGGGCCAGGCCGGTTGGCGGCTGGGAGTGGCTAGTAAAGGGAACAACACCGGGGTTGGCAACGGCGATTCTCTGGCGGGATAAGGATTGAAACCTACGGTCCAACCAGCTAATTCAATCCCCATGACACGCCTTCCTTCCATCGTCGTCGCATTGTCATTGGCCGTTAACATCGCCTCCGCTGCCAGCAGCGCCTTGGGGGACCCGCTTCAGGGCATCTGGACCGGCAAGCGCACTTCCGATAGCGGAACTGAACTGAATCAGACCCTCGACATCAGCGGCACAAAGATCACTTACACACTCGCAACGCTGGATGGTGACGTGCGGCTCGTAGCCAAGGGCTCAATGAAACTCGAAAAAGCAGCCGGCTTGCATGTCATGAAATTCACGGACATCGAAGCAGGCCGCTCCGAGTCAGAGCTTCAAGCCGTGGGGGAGGAACGCACCATCGTTTATCTCGTGGATGACGACCGCCTGAGCCTGGCCAACAGTTTTGACCGCGTGCGCGATGGCGAAACACCGAGGGTTGACTCCTACACCCTGAAAGAGCGCAAGAAAGCAGCCACGGGTGCTGAAGCCTTGGCCGGCAAATGGAAGGCAACTGTGAAAATGGGGGATGATGACCGGGAATACGACCTCTCCTTTGCTGTCGCCGATGGCCAGCTGTCCGGAATGTGGATCAGCCCACGGAGCGGTGAGCACAAGCTTCGGCAGGTAAAGTTCGAAGCCGGCAAACTCACCATGGAACTGGCTCGCGAAATCCAGGGCAACGAAGCGGTGTTCGCCTACGAGGCAGTCCTCAAGGATGGTGCCCTCTCCGGAAGCTTCGTCGTAAAGGGTTACGAGGATCAGTACAAAGGCACCTGGTCGGCAAAGAAGGACTAAACCTCGGGAACCCCCTGCTCCGGTTCTCAGGAGGGCTGTTCGAAGCCCTCAGGAAAGAGCCTCATCGATGGCCCGTCGATCTCGCTTGGTCGGACGTCCGAGCCCGCGAGGTCGCGGGCAGTAACCATCCAACACCTTCGCCTCCCTTGCCCTTTCACGCTCCTGAGGGGGCGTCAGGTCCTCCATAGCTCCAGCCACCAGTGATGCGCCGACACGCTGTGAGATGGAGCGGAGCACTTTGACTGTGAGGGTCAAACCAGGGGATGAGACGGTATAGACGTCCCCGATCTTTACCACCCGGGAGGGTTTTACAGGCTCGCCGCTGATCCGGATCCGGCTGTTCTGACAGGCGGAAGCGGCTTGGGAACGCGTCTTAAACACACGGACCGCCCAGAGCCATTTGTCGATCCGCACAGCGGACTGGGTTCCATCAGCCCCCATGGGTCTCACCAGATGATTCACTGGGAGGTTGGGGAGGCGGAGTCACCTGTTTGGCCGCCACGTGACGGAACTCGGGCGGAATGCTTTCGATAGGCACAACCTGGGGAACAGCCGGAGCGGAAGGAACCGCCGGAGCCTGCTCACGATTGCGTTCCCGATCCCGGTCTCGATTCTGCCAGCCATGATGTTCTCGCTGGCCCCCGGATTGATTCTGGCCGCGGAATGAACGATCGCGGCCCTGCTCACGATCGCGGCCCTGCT
>VHDG01000429.1 GCA_016871475.1 Verrucomicrobiota bacterium | reverse complement strand
GTTCATTTTGCTCGGCATGAGTCAGGCATGGTGCATCGATGCAGCTACTTTGCTGGGGTTTCTACGGCTGTGCGGCGTTCGATCTCGGCGTCGAGCCATTTTAGACGTCGGTTGATCCATTGCTTCATCTGGTCGATATCTTCCTCGAAGGTGAGGCGGTCGGGATAGGGGCCATCGAGTGTTTGCCAACGCACTGCATTTCGCTGCGCGGCGTCTCCCAGCGTGCGGACGTTTTCGTCGACGGTCTCGCGGAGTCGTTCGGTCGAGAGTGTTCCGGCGCGCAGTTCCTTCCAACGTGACGCGAATCGGCGCCGGTAATCGGCGTGGCTCAATAACCGGTCCAGCAGGTGGTTCGAAAGCCACTCGGATGTGCCTACTCGACTGGCCTCCCAGTTTCGTCCGAACGTCGCATCGTAGTCCCAGGGCACAAAGAAGAACCGGGGCAGGGGCTTGCCCTCCTCAGGCATGTCGCGCGCTAGCATCAGGTTCTTGTCGTAGCCATCCATGTTGCTCGTGACCAACACCAGCAGATGGAAGTCGATGGCGTTGTCCAGGTCCAGGCGCGTGGCGATGCCCTTGTCGGGCGCAAAGAATTGCGCGTCTGTCGTGGAGCTGACGAATTTATTGAAACGATCGAGGGGTCCCCAGTATTCCCGCAGCTCGGGATCGGGCTCGCGTTGCTCATATCCCGCATGCCCCGGCCGGTCGAAGTTGGCCGCGTGGTCGATCGCCTTGTAGATGCAGGCGTGATGGGTGGCATTGCTGTCGAACTTCCGCAGCCCCAGCAGGGCGCGGTCGACACGCTCCATGAGCAGATAGGCGCCGTGATACTTTCCGTTCAAAGTCACCTCCACGAAACGGCTGGCGGAGGCGTATCGAGGGGCATTCGACGAGGACATCGAACGGAACAGATCGTAGGAGAGTTTGTGACGCATCAATGAGCGATCCACGAATGCGGCGTTCAGAACCCAGTGGGCGCTCTCGCGCATGCCCAGCCATTTCACGGGGGCATCAAAGGCCACTTTGAACGACTTCTTGGGATAGGCCTGCGAACTGGCTCCGTGAAATCTGACGAGGCCTGTGTGGGTGCGGGATGGATCGGATGTTTCTGGAGCCCCGGGAGTCAACCATCGGATGCGGCATGGGACGCCCGGATCGGAGACGATCGTCCCCTGGGAATCCAGGTGGATCATGGGAAGGGCGGCGGATGGGAGCGGCTCCGCTGCGCCTCCGTACAGTTGGAGCCAGGCGAAGAATAGAAGGGAGCGGATGGGCCTTTGCATAACCGCCTCCTCTCTAGAGCAACCTTCTGTGGACGCAAGTCTTTGGTAGGGGGGCGGGAGGCTGCAGAGTGTAGAGTGCATAATGCAGAGTGCAGAGTGTAGAATGGGGACGGGAGACTGGGGGCGGGAGGCCGGAGAGTGCAGAGTGCAGAGTGCAGAGTGTAGAATGGAGAGAGGGAAACCGCGGATGACGCGGATGTCGCGGATGGGGAAAGATCAGGGGTTGGGACCACGGAATAATCTGAAAACACGGAAAGGGAGGGAACTGGGAGACTGTTCTTGGTTCTTGGGTCGTGGGTCTCACTTCTGAGAAGCTCATGGTTTTTTTCGGCGAATACGTTTCGGCAACGGTTGCTCATCCGAACTCAGGGCGATGGCATCCGAGCCTGGCGCGGCCAGATTGGCCAGCTGGTCATGTAGGTTGGGAACGAACGCTGCCATGACCAATGTGCCGAGTGCCACGGTTGGATCGCCGCGTTCCAACCGCCAGAGCGTATCCCGGCTGACGAAAAGCCGACCCGCCATGTCGCTCGTGGAGATGCCGCGCTTGCGCCGCGCGAGCGCGCAGCCCACTACGCAGGGCCTGTCGCCATCTTCAGACAGGCTTCAAGGGTTTGTCGTGGGAGGGCGCTTCTGGGCGAGGGATCCTGACGTGGAGAAACTCCGTGAGTTGGAAAGCGGGCAGAGCCTGGCCATGCGATCTTCACTTCCGTCGGCTCCGGCCGATGGTTCAGTGGTGGGCAGTATCTGCTTGCTCACTTAGCTCAGGAATGGAAGTTATTGCAGATCTGCGGTTTGGCGTGCCTCGCTGGCTCGCCTGCCGCCCAGTCGAATGAGTTCTTACGGCCCTCATCTTGCAGCCTGCTTTCGCGGTCCAGATCACTACCGCGATGGCACAGCCGTACACTCCCTTGTTTCCAGCGCGCTCGATGCTCTCGGGTTGCCCCAGGATCACATCCGCCCGGGCGATCGCGTCGTGCTGAAGCCCAACTGGGTTAAGGAACACGACGAACGTTTCCCGGGCCCCGATCAATGGGAACACGTCGTCACCCACCCCGCTGTCATCGAAGCCGTCATCCGTTGGGTGGCGCCGCGATTGCATGGAAAGGGTTCCATCACCGTCTGCGATGCGCCCCAAACGGATTCCTCCTTCGCCACCTTGAGAAAGTACTGTCAGCTCGACGAGATGGTCGCTCGCTGTCAGTCCAGCTTTCCCGGCGTCGAGATAGGGCTTCTCGATTTGCGGCCGGAGGAATGGCATGCCGTCGATGGTGTCACCGTTTCAAAAACCATCCTGCCCGGGGATCCCCTGGGCAGCACACATGTCCGGCTGAACGAGGACAGCGAATTCGTCGGGTTCCGAGGCTGTGGTCAGCTTTATGGGGCTTCCTATGACATGGCCGAGACGAATTCCAAACATTCAGGTGTCACGCACGAGTATCTGCTTTGCCGAACCCCGATGGATGCTGATGTGTTGATCAACATCCCGAAGCTCAAGACACACAAGAAGGTTGGGATCACCTGCGCCTTGAAGAACCTGGTTGGCATCAACGCCAACAAGAACTGGCTGCCGCATCACACCGAGGGCACCCCTGAGAACGGTGGGGATCAATTTCCCCGGGCCACGGCGAAAGCGAAGCTCGAGCACAGCTGGATGGGCGCGGCGAAGCGTTTCCTGAAGGGGCGTCCGATGCTCTCACGACTGTTTGTGCCCCTGAAAAAGCTTGGACGTCTTTACTTTGGCGACACCCAGAAAGTCGTTCGCTCCGGCAACTGGCACGGCAACGACACCTGCTGGCGAATGGTCCTGGATCTGAACAACTGCCTTTTCCAATACGCAGGCGATGGACAGCGGCGTCGCAAGGCGCTCCGCTATCTGGCCGTCGTCGATGGAATCATCGGAGGTGAAGGCAACGGCCCCATGGCTCCCGACGCAAAACCGTCGGGCGTGATCATTGCGGGATCTCATCCGGCAGCCGTGGATTGCACGGCGGCGACCGTGATGGGGTTCAGCTGGAACCGGCTCAGGATGTTGAAGGGATGTTTTGGCTCCCAGGGTCGTTCATTTACGCCTTTTGCCGCGGAGGACCTGGAAGTCATATCCAACCATCGCCCTTGGAACGGGAAGCTGGCTGCGATGTCGGAGACACTGGATTTCAAACCTCACTTCGGCTGGACCGGTGCCATCGAGAATGAGCATCGGCGACTGAAAGTATGAGCCTGGAGGATAAGCTCTATCCGTTGCTCGCAGTTTATGAGCGTCTGCCCCAGGGGGTGAAAACCACCATGGGCCTGGCGTATCGATGCCTGCCCATGGGGTGGAGGATGGGCGGGCGATTCGCCGAGTTTCAAAAGCTCGCCCGGGATGTCGAATCGTGGAGCCTGGACCAGATTCGCGAGTATCAATGGCAGCAAATCAGGAAGGTCCTGCTGCACGCGGACAACTTCTGCCCGGGCTACCGGGATCGTTTCGCCCGCGCGGGGTTCAATCCAAGTTTGGCCCGGTCCGTGGAGGATCTGGAGAAGTGCCCGTTTCTGGAGAAGCAGGATCTTCTTGAGCACCGCGACAGCTTCTGTTCGACGGAGGTGGCATCCAAGGATCGGCTGTATATCACCACGGGGGGATCGACCGGGGTGCCGGTGGGATTTTACCTGCATCGCGGAGTCAGCCGACCGAAGGAGCAGGCCTTCCTTGACGCGCAATGGGGGAGGGCGGGCTATGTGCCGGGGATGCGGATGGCGGTGGTGAGGGGGCATGTGACCAGCAGCCAGGCGGCCGGACAGATCAGCTCTTACGACGCGACGCGGGGCTGGCTGATGCTCTCGTCCTATCATCTGACGGAGGACCGGCTTCCTGAGTATCTCACGGCGTTGGAGCAGTTCCGGCCGGAGCTGTTGCACGCCTATCCATCTGCTGCCCTGCAACTGGCAGAGTTCATTGAACGTTCAGGCCGCTCCTGGACTCTGCCATTGAGGGGCCTGCTTGCAGGCTCCGAGCGTCTCAACATTCCGCAGAAGCGAATTCTCGAACGCGTGTTTAAGTGTCGTGTATTTCGATGGTATGGG
>VHDG01000428.1 GCA_016871475.1 Verrucomicrobiota bacterium | reverse complement strand
CGGAGGCCGAAGCACCCACGTGAGCGACACAAAGACTGTGACCTATACTGGTCAGGGAAACTTCACCATCGGAAGTGAATCGATGTTCAAAGCCAAGGACACCGGATTTATCGCGCAGGGGGGGAACATGACGGTGAGCAGCCTGGAAGGTGATGTTGAACTTCAAGGGGTGCGGGTTAGAGCTGCCGCTGAGGCCACGGCCACCGTCATATCCCACCGAAAGGATGTCGAACTCGTTGGAGGTGAGATCTCGGGCAGGGAGATCATGATCAAGGGTATCGACAAAGTCATGCTCAACGCGGTGGACTTTGTTTTCACAGGAAACCCGGTCAGCTCCCTCCTTGCCATCGAAAGTCGCACGTTGGTCCTGCATAACATCGATTTGCCAGCTGATCGGCCGGTTCGGTTGAAGAGCGAGCTTGGACTTCTGGCCAAGAACCCGAACACGCGGGCCGCAACGCGGAATGGTTACGTCAACTACTACTTTGGCGTCACGAGTGGGGGTGTTCCTGCAGAACTGCTGACCGTAGGATCTGGCGTCGGCGTTCTCCCGGATGCCCAGCGCCACATCACAACTTTACCCATCAGTCCGGGCCAATAGGCTTTGACCAAAGAATGGATTCACGCATCACTCTCATCATAACCGCTGCAGTTGGAGGAGTTGTGATCGTGTCGAACGCACAGAACACCCCGGCCATCAACCAGTCGGAGGCCATACGCCGGCAGCAGGAGGCCGAACGAGCCATCCGCGAAACCCGCGACCAGAATTCCGAGCAGGCGCCGTTGATCACGCCCGACGAGGCGTTTGATATCGGGCCGCAATACCTGCTTAAAGCTCGTGAACGCCTCCGGTGGTTCAGCCTGGATCTGGATTCACATCTCTCCTGGACCGACAACATGCTGTTTAACGAGAGGGATGGGCTGCCGACGGTGCGATCCACGCTCCTGGCGAGCACGGCCCAGTTCGCTGTATCCCCCTGGGAAGGACCGCTCGGAGAGGGTCGCATCCGCCCTCGCGCAGGTTATCGTCACCTCTGGATGAACTACGCCCTCCTGGGACCGAAGGAGGATCCGAACACAGGTTTCCCGAAAAGCGACAATGATTTCGATGGAGCCACTGCGTTCACGGATATGTCCCTCTCGTTGGCCAACTGGCAACTGCAAGCCGGGTTCGACTGGCAAAGATTGCTGAGCCATCAGCCGGAATACACCGCCTACACGGAGTTTTATCGCAGCTACTCCCCCCGATGGTCTCTGGGACGCATCTTCGCAGTCTCCCAGAAGCACGCGATTGTCAGTTCATACATGGGGGCCCTGCATTTTACTCATGTCGATCCCACGCCAGGCTTGAACGATGGCAACCGCAACGATCGCGTTGAGCACAATTTGATCCTGGGTTGGGCCTGGATCCCGCTTTCCAAGCTGTATGTGCAGCCGCTTTATCGGTTCCAGCTCGCTTCCTATACGAGCCAGAATCGAACTGATCAGGTGCATAACACCAGCCTTTCGGCCAACTACCTCTTCACATCCTGGCTCTTCGCGCGAGCTTCCGCCGGGTACGAGCTGCGAGAATCCAACGACCCTCTAACTCCAGATTATCGGAAGTGGGACATCGGTTTCTCCCTGGGCGCCTCGTTCCGATTCTAGGCCTCTCAAGGCTCGCAACGCTTTGGCGTGAGCGTTGGCAAAAGGCAGCTTTGCGGCATCCGACAATCGAAGCCATCGGCACTGGGTCCAAATATCCGACCGAACGCCCAAGTCACCTTCCAACGAAGGTAAGGATTTTGCGAATTCCGTGGACTGATCCAGCAAGGCCACATCGAAACCGATCTCGATGGCGTGTGTGGTGATGGAGTGTCGGATGGTGATCAGATGCCGAGCCTTGATTCGGTTGGTAAGAAAATAGCCCGGGTAATTTTCCGGGCCAGGACACAGGCGAACAGCTGAACCCCAGGTAGGAAATTCCCAGAGTCCGCCGTTGATGATTCCCTCCCGTCTGCGGCCCACAAAAATCCGTCCGCAGCGAGCAAACACGACGGAACGCAACCTTACACGCTGGCTGGATGCTCGCTTCTTGGGTCTGGGAAATCGCTCGGGATTTCCGTGCTGAAAACCCGCGCATCCATCGCTTACGGGGCAAAGGCAGCAGGCAGGGGCGGAGGGTTTGCAGATCATTGCCCCAAGCTCCATCAGCGCTTGGTTCAGACAGGAGCACGAGCCTGCCAGCTCGGGCGGACAGGGATGCGGCTTCTCTTTTGCAGCATCCACCAGCGCCTGAGCAGTCGCCCAGAGCAGCTTGCGACCTGGCTTCCCCTGCGCATCACCATCAAAAGCGATCAGCCTGGAAACCACCCGTGTGACGTTCCCATCGAGAATTGCAGCGGGTTGGTTGAAAGCGATGCTTCGTATCGCACCCGCAGTGTAGGGGCCGATTCCCGGCAATCCAGCAATGGCATCAGGATCATGAGGAAAGACTCCGCAGTGATCGCGCACGAGCATCCGGGCAGCCCTGTGGATATTCCGAGCACGCGAATAGTAGCCCAGGCCCTCCCAAGCCTTCAGGACCGCAGATTCGGATGATCGAGCGAGGGCTTTGACCGTTGGAAACAGTTTCATCCACCGCTCCCAGTAGGGAATCACGGTCGCCACCTGGGTTTGTTGAAGCATCACCTCGCTAATCCAGATCGCATAGGGATCGGTTGTCCGGCGCCACGGCAGATCCCTTCTGGCTCGAACAAACCACTCCTGCATCCGGGTGGCTATTCTCGGGATTCCCGCCGTTTGATGACTGTTCACAATGGTCCGCTTCACGGCTGCGTTCTGAGCGATGAAACCTCGCTTTCCTCAAGAAACCGAAATGCTCCTTTTGCCAGACTTCCCAGGAACAGATCCCCGATTGCGATACGCACAAGGCGGAGAGTGTTGATTCCGTGTGCGGCGAGCAGGCGACGGATGTGACGGTTTCGGCCTTCGCAGAGCTCTATCTCGATCCAACCGTTCTTGATACCGACACGAAGGACGGAAGCCTTATGGGCAGCCAACGGACCGACGTCTGAGTCAACTCCCTGCATCAGACTGGCGCAGAGAGAATCATCCGGACGCACATCAACGTGCACATGGTATGTCTTTCGGATGCTTCGGTTGTCGTCCGTGATCCCGGCACTCCAGACCGTGTCGTTGGTAAAAAGCAGCAGTCCTTCTGACGCCTGATCGAGACGCCCCACAGGGCTGATAAATGGCACCTGAGCCCCTTCCAAACAGTCATACACGGTCTTGCGTCCGCGCTCATCCCGGGCAGTGGTGACCAGACCCCGGGGTTTATTGAGCATCAGGTAGACCTTCTTTGCCGTCAGGACTTGTGCCCCATCGACGCTGATCCGATCAACCCCAAGCCGAACGGGACGCTCAGGATTCGTGCAGCATTGCCCGTTCAGATGGACACGTCGTTGCCTGATGAACGTAAACGCCTCTGTACGGGAGCAGAAACCCAACTTTGATAGTGCCCGGGCCAATCCACATCGCCGTTGGGAACCAAGCTTGTCATTGGAAACTGGCGGGAAGCTCAAGATGCACCTCGAGTCAGATGACCTTGGAGAGAGCACTCATCAAAGCCCCGTCGGATGGTCGATGAACACCCAGGGAACGCGGAAGCGGCGCGACAGGTGCTCGGCGAGAGCTCGTACACCGAATGTCTCGGTGGCATAGTGCCCACCGTAGAAGACGTTGAGCCCCAGATCCTCTGCAAGTGCGTAGGTCCAATGGGGTCCTTCACCCGTGATGAAGGTGTCCACACCGGCGTCGGCAGCCTTCCTCAACTCCGCTCCCGCGCCACCCGTCACAATGCCCACTCTTCTGCAGGTTTTCACTCCTCCGGGTATCAACAGAGGCTGACCTCCCAATACGCGGCCAAGCCGGTGGTTCAACTCGGTCCGCGGTATGTTTACCTCGCACATCACCCCGATCTGAGTGCCTTTCTCGGGAAAAAAAGGTTTTGTCCGCTTGAAGCTCAACGCTTGCGCAAGGCGAGCGTTGTTTCCCAATCGAGGATGAACGTCGAGCGGCAGGTGCGAGCCGTACACCGCCAGGTCACCACGCGTGAGCTCCCGGATCAGCTCCCAGCGTCGGCCGGTCCATGGATGCGACGGGCCCCAAAAAAGCCCGTGATGAACCAGGAGCAAGTCTGCATCTGCGGCGATGGCTTTCCGAACGGTGGAGAGGCTCGCATCGACAGCAGCGGCGATACGCGTGACCGAGCCCTGGTTCTCCACCTGTAAACCGTTGCAAGCTCCATCCCAGTCCGTGATTTCCGCGACGCGAAGAATGCGGTCGCAATAGGCTGCAACCGATTCCAACGAGACA
>VHDG01000427.1 GCA_016871475.1 Verrucomicrobiota bacterium | reverse complement strand
TTATCCTTTCTCTTGATGCTCCCTGTGCATCTCATGGCAGGCATCCTGCAATCGCTTCAGTTCAGCAATACCGTTTACTTGCTTTCGGATGCGGAGCCACGCATCGATCGTTACAATCTTGAATCTGGGCGTTTTCTGGATCCCATTCGGTTGCCGGCCACCTACGGATTGCCAACGGCCTTCCTGGCGGATCCACATGGGTTGTATGTGGCGTTCAATCGCTCGCTAAAAAGGTATTCCTTGGAGGGGTCCAATGAAGTCCATGTCATCAGCCGGCCGATGGCATAGTCGGCCTGATGAGCGACGGTCCCTATCTTTTCGTCAACCGAAGCGACTCTCGCTACGCCCGTCTCATATCCATCAACAAGACCAACAACTCTGTCATCAACGAGATTGAGCAGTACTTGTATTCAGTCGGGGGTGCTGTGATTACTCCGCCATCGAGGCGGATCATCGGGCGCAGTACGGGGTTCATCCCGGCTGATATCACCTTTGTGTCCTACGGTGATGACGGCAAGCTCCTCGGTGGAGGCGACAGTCCCTACCACGGCAGTTATCCTGGGGCCAGCAAGGTGTGGTCGTTTCCGTCTGGGACGCGGGTTGTAGACAATGCCGGAATCGTTTACAACGCGAGCGACCTCACCTACCTCAACAGCTTTGGGGGCGCAATCGACAACATAGCCTTTTACTCCAACAATATTCCCATCGTTCTTCGAGGATCAACATTGGTTTCATTTACCGATTCGATTCTACCTTCTGGAAGTTTTGATCTTGGGTTTTCGCCCAAGGCAATGGTGGTAGCCGGTACGAACGTTGTTTTGTTCACCCCCGATGCCAGCACTCCTTTCCCGGCCCGGGTGGATTTGGTTTCGGTCAGCGCCATTGGTGCCCCTAAACCAGGGCCGGCCGTTAATCCTGGCGGACTTGCTTACAACCCTGATCATGTGTTTCTAGACAAGAGCAACGTTCTCTATTTGCTGAGCCGCTCCCATCAAAGTCTCTTCCGCTGGGACACGGTCACTCAGCGGTACCTGGAAACCTGGTCGCTGATTGAAGCCCCTAGCTTTGTTGCTTATTCCCCGACCAACGATGCCATCTACCTCGCTTATCCTTCCGGGTTGATTCGTAGAATCAGCATGCTCGACACGAATCATGCGGAGACTCCTTTTGCTTCATTGCCTCAGCGGCCTATCGGACTTGCCGCTGCGGGAGAGTATATCTTCGCTGCTGATCCGTCTGGGGCCTGGGGTACTCACTACACTTTTAGCAAAAATGGTCAGCGGATTTCCTCCAAAGACTGGAACTACTACTCCGCTGAGTACATTTGGTCGCAAGCCAATCGGCGGATGTATTTCTTCCGTGACGATTCCTCGCCCAACGATCTTCACTTCGAGGTGATCGGACCTAGTGGCACCATCGATTCTGCTGGGGAGTCTCCGTTGCATGGAGAAATTTCATTTGCGCATCCGATTCGTGTTTCTGGCAATGGACAGTTTGTGCTGTTAGGTGGCGGCCATCTCTTCAATGGAACCACTCTCTCGCGGTTGTCATCCGCATTGGCCAATTCCATTACCGATGCGGCTTGGATTGGCTCGACCATCAGAAGCGTTCGAACGGTCTCCTTGGAGACTCAGTTTCAGAAATGGGATGGCGCTTCCTTCAATATGAGTGCGGTCAAGCAGGTGCCTGGTGAGGCTTACAGGCTGGTCGCGAGGCCTGATGGCAACCTTGTCGCGGTGTCGATGCTGCAGGGCATGCCAACCTTTTACGTCATGAGTGATTCGTTCGGCCTGCTGCCCCCCTCCAGCCTTTACCCACCGGTTCGTGTTCACGCATCTGTTCAGTCTAGCTCCTTGGTGCGTCTTCAGTGGGACGATGTCTCCGGGGAGCTCGATTATGTGATCCAGCGAAAGGCCGGGGCCGGAGGTGAATGGATGGAGATTGGAACCAGTCCCACCAGTATTGCCAACTTCGAGGACAGATCTGTTTCAATGGGGCAGACATACTTTTATCGAGTTCTTGCGAGGAACGAGATGCTGCTTTCCTCCCCGTCGAGTGAGGTCGAAGCCTCGGTTCGCATTCCCTTGGCCCCGCAGGAACTGACGGCCACACCCGCCGGCGCCTTCGAGATCCAATTGGCGTGGAGTCGCTCTCAGTTGGCATCAAGCAATCTGATTGAACGCGCTCTATCTGGCAGTTCTGGATGGACAAAGATTGCCCAGTTGAACGGTGAGAGCACAAGTTTCAGGGATAGCAACCTGACACCTGGCACCACGTTTTCTTATCGAGTGCGAGCGATGAACGGTCTTGGGTTCTCTGACTATTCAAACATTGCGGAGGCTCAAACCGATCTCGTCCCACCGACTCCACCTTCCGGCCTGTACGTGGGCGGCTTGGAGCCCTTCGCTATACGGATCTATTGGCAGCCGGGTCTCCGCGGGGATCGCCAATACCTTGAGCGGCGCGCGGGTTCTTCCGGTGCCTGGATCAACGTCGCAGTGCTACCTGGCAATGCGACCACGCATCGAGATTCGAATCTCCTCAAGTTGACGGCTTATGAATATCGCCTGTCCTCCAGTAACCGCCTCGGACGATCCGCCTACTCAGGGGTTCTTCAAGCTCAAACATCCCAGGTGCCGCCGCCTTCCACCCCTGCAGGACTGAGTGCCCGGCCTACCTCGAGTTCAAGCGTTCTGGTCTCCTGGTTCGATAGCGCATGGGAGGAAGAGTATCAGTTGGAGCGTAGTTCAGGTGATGGGCTTTCGTGGGCCCGAGTCGCCACCTTGGGTGCTGATCAGCTTGCCTTCATGGATACGAATGTGTTGGAGGGAGTTCGATATCTCTATCGTGCGAGGGCGTTCAATGAGGTCGGTGCGTCGTTTTACTCGAATATCGATGATGCGACCCCCCAGTTGATCGTGAATATTTTTGAGGATCACTTCGTTTCAAGTTACAAACCTGAGGTCTGGAGTTCGATTTCTGGAGGGACTGTCACAAATGGAGGACAGGGGTTCGATTATGGGGCGGCGCTGTGGTTTGGAGGCAAGTCCCAGCGGATTGCAACAACACGTCCGGTCGCGATTCTGCCGGGTTCCTATCTCGAGTTTAAATTCCGGGGAGGGAATTCCAGTGTTGATGGCACGAACTGATGGGATAGTTCTGAGTCAGGGGAACGTGTTGTGGTTGAGTACTCCTTGGATCAGGGAGGACGCTGGAGTTTCTTGACTTCTCTGGACACCATTGAGCTTAAAGCTTGGTCGTCTCTCTCAATCCCTCTCCCATTGGAAGCTGTTTCTCATCGCATCCAGTTTCGATGGCATCAACTTCAGCACAGTGGTGAATTCACGGATCACTGGGCGATTGATGATGTGGTGCTTCAAGGACCACCTCCTCCATTGCCCGATCTCCCCCCGTTCCTGATTGCGGCTCCCAGTTCATCAACCTCCATCGCAATGTTGTGGGTAGGCGTTGATCGTGCTGTGCAATACGAGGTACAACGTCGACAAGGTTTCGGGCCTTGGTCGGTAGCTGCGACGGTAGGCTCCTACATCACCTACCTGATCGATACCAATGTGTTGCCCCAAGGGACCTACACCTACCGTGTGCGGGCGATCAATGGTTCGGGTGTCTCGGGATGGTCCCCCGAAGCCACAGCTTTGACGCTGAGCACAATGCAGGAGTGGCTGGGTAGGAACTTCGGAAGTCTCATCATGGATGACCCCGCCATTCTGGTCAGCCCATCGCCTGATGGAACAACTCCGCTGCTGAGGTATGCGTTTAACTTAACGATTTCCGAGCCAGCATACTCAGTAACCCCAGGGAGATCGGTCAGCGGCTTCCCCATGGCCTGGATCGACTCAAAGACTCGCCTTCTTACCGTGGAATACGTTCGTCGCAAAGCGACCTCCCATCCTGACATCGAGTATGTTGTCGAGTCCTCAGACTCTCTGCATGGATGGACCGCATCGCCTGTCGAAGGCGTCGTCAGCCCGATCGATGCATTGTGGGAGCGTGTACGCTGGCAGGATCAGATTCCCGCTGATGAGAAGGCGTCGCGTTTTGTCCGGGTGCGCGTTGTGTATCACGAATAAGCGCCTGTTGAGGTTCCTGGTTTGGAACTGAGTTTCTATCGCGCGCTGTCAGCTCCAACTGGGACGCAGCAAGAAGCATCGAATCACTTGAACCCATCGCAGGAAGCGACCTGCGATGGGTTCTTGCTTGATTTCTCTTTGACGCACCCGAGTTCACTACCTTGCTGTAGCGTGGTTGCTCATGCCATCTCCTTCAAACATTCCCTGAGCGCTCGGGTTCCCCGCAAGTCATTCACCAGGATGAAGGGCAGTTTCCAGCCAAGGCCAGGTTGTGCTCCT
>VHDG01000426.1 GCA_016871475.1 Verrucomicrobiota bacterium | reverse complement strand
CCAGGTCGCGATTTTTGAACTATCAGAGCATGATCAAACAATGGATCAGCGAGCGGCTCGAGAACGAGCTGAGGGACCGATGAGAAACAAAACTTACCTAAACCGGATGAATTCTGTGAGATCGGAACAAGCACTGAGGCCCGTCGGTGCGTTCACCTTGATCGAGCTCTTGGCTGTTATCGCTGTGATTGCGATCCTCGCGGGGCTTTTGCTCAATGTGACGGGTGGAGCGTCCCGGGAGAAGAACAAGGCCCGGATCAAATCGGCTCTGAGCGAGCTGACCACTGTGATTGACGACTACCACGCGAAGATGGGCTTTTATCCTCCGACAGGAACTGGCCCTGACGCATTGGATCGCCCGGTGCTCTACTACGAGCTAGTGGGCACAATGTTTGAGGGCTCCACCTATTCCACTCTCGACGGCCGTGAGAAGCTGGATGTGGCGAACGCCAAGCGGTTCTTCGCAGTGGATGGGTTTGCAAATTCCGGTCCTAAGCAACGTCCGGGAAAGAACATTCATCCCGGTCTCCGCAAGGATGGATACATTGAGCACCCTGCTGCAGCGGGGCAGGATATAGAAGCCTTGGTGGTGCCCGTTAAGGGGGAGGACAGCGCCGGCAACATCCAGTCGTTTCTAATTTGGAAGTACAACTCTCGTAACCCTACCAACAACCCTGGGCGCTATGATCTATGGGTCGAGTGGAGGTTGGGAAAACGAGAAGAGATCATCGGGAATTTCTGATTATGCATCACGAACATACAACTCTGCGCTCTGTGCAGCGGCTCCCAGTCACCTGGAACGAAGGCAGTTGGACTCCCATGTGTGTGCAAAGGTCTTCAGGCAGGCCATCCACGCCTTGCGGATCGGTTCCCCGGATCAGCTCGGCCCAGCCAAAAACCAGTTCGTCCCGGGTTCGTCGCCATCGGGGTTTCACGCTCATCGAACTTCTGGTCGTGATTTCGATCATAGGAATTCTGGCGGGGATGCTTCTTCCAACGGTCGTAGGAGCCAAGAAGAAGGGCAAAATCGCGCAGGCCCAGAAGGAGGTCGCCGACCTGGCAGCTGCGATAGCCGCTTATCAATCCACCTACAGCCGCTTCCCCAGCAAGGATCCAGCGGGGCAGGTTGACAGGACTTTTGGGCTCTCCAACCAACCCAATTTGAACGCCGAAGTGATCACGATTCTTCGAGACACAGACATCCCAGGCCCTGACGGCACCCGAGCCAACCCCAATAGCGCGCGCAATCCGCAGAGACAAAACTTTCTCTCCTCAGTGAAACCCGCAAAGGACGACAAGAGCCCCGGAATCGACAAGCAAGGTGTTTATAGAGACCCATGGGGAAAGCCCTACATCATCAGCTTCGACCATAATTATAACGGTCGAACGAGAGATATGATCTATGGGGATGAAGCTCTGGAAAGCAACGGCGCTGAAACGATCGGGCTCACCGGGCTGACGCGGGATCCCAAGGAACCCAATGCGTATTCACTAGTAGGGGAGGTCATGGTTTGGTCTTCGGGCCCTGACGAGGCCTACGAAGCGGGCGTGAAAGCCAACCAGGCTGGGAACGCGGACAACATTCTTAGCTGGAAGAAATGAAATCACTTCGCGACACGCCGGATCGCGGATTCACCTTGATCGAACTACTGGTCGTGGTGGGGTTGATCGCGCTCATCTCTGGGCTCGCGGCTCCGGCATTCAAGACGAAGACGATGGGTTTGGATACGGGGCATCGGCAGCTCGCAGCAGACTTGAACCGTGCACGACAGCTTGCCATCAGCACCCGGTCCACGGTCTATGTGCTCTTTGCCCCCTTGATCGACCGCAATTCCCCTGTGACACCCGATGGAAACATCGCCCCTCGCTCAAAGGATGTGTTTTCGAAGCACCAGGTCCGCGGCTACGCCATCTACTCCAATCGGAGCGTAGGCTCCCAGCCTGGACAGATCGATGCCCGTTACCTCTCCGAATGGAAACTTCTTCCCGAAGGCGTCTGCATCGCCACGAACAAGTTCATGCGGGAGGATCATCCTTCTTTTGCGGGGTATCTACCCATGGACTATCTCAGTTCAAACTCCGGGATTCCGGTGGCGCGGATCCATGGGACCACCTACGACCACATTCCATACATTGCTTTTGATTACACCGGCGCGCTGACTTTGAGCGAGCTAGGCCGGGTTCGAACCCAGAGGCCCGGTGACGATTGGAAAAAGGATCTGGCAGCCCGGGCGGTTATTCCACTGGTGGCGGCTTCAGTATCCGCGCCCAAGGACATCAACCGCCGCGAGGCTTATCGCTGGGAGGCGGCTTCGGTCCTATACAAGGCTCCCTGGGATGATCCGAATGCGAACAAGTTTTCCCTGACCAACTACTTCAAACGGGTTGTGGTGGATCCTCTCACGGGGAGAAGCCGCGTCGAGGGCGGTCAAATTACGATTCCAGCAGGCACATGAGCTCTTCCAGATTTCCCATCGCTCGCCATCGACGGGGAGGTTTCACCCTCCTTGAGATTGCTGTCTCACTGGCCGTCATCGGGTTCGCCATCGTGGCCGTCCTGGGTGTTTTGCCCAGCGGCTTGAACATCCAGCGCGATACACGAGAACGCACCATTGTCACCCAGGACGCCGCCTACATCATCGAGGCCATCCGACGGGGTTCCATGGACACGCTCTCCGCCCAGACCAACCTGGTAAATCGCGTCGATGACATGCACATCATCACGATCTTTCAGAACCTGCAGACGACCGACAGTTACCGAGTCAATCGTGATTGGTTTCCCAACGACGGTGAATTCATCAAACGCCTCGCTGAACCGATACGCAGCTATGGTCCTTTGAGTCAGATTTCCGTCCGGGTGTTGATGAGGTCATTGACCGGTTCGGCGGCGGAGCAGGGAGGCAATGCAGACTACGACCGCATCATGTTCAAGTATTACCTCACTGCGGAGGTGGTTCCCGTGACGAGCGTGGATGAGTCTGTCGTCTACGACTCAGCTGCCCTGGATCCATTGGAAAGGAGCTATCGAGATGGGCAGATGCGGAGTATGACGAACAATCTGAGCGAGCTGCGTTTGAAGATTTCGTGGCCTGCGGGGCTGGCCACCAAGCCCACTGGAGAGCCCGCATGGAAGCGCGACAGCACGACCAAGTCGATGGAGTTCCGAACACTGTTGAGTGGCGCGCTGGTACCAGACACGGGACGCTGGCCTGCATTGGGTAACCGTGCCTGGGATCATCCGCGGTTGGCCATCGAGTCACTGATGATCACCAACGTTTACAAATGACTTCCTTCACCCAACAAGGTCGGAAGAAAGCCTACACCATGATTGAGATCATGGTCGCGATGACCATGATGTCCGTGATCGTGGTTGGGCTTCTGGCTACGCTCAATCAGACTCAGAAGACCTTGAAAGCAGCAGGAGGCCAGTCCGACACCCTGGAGGGTGGGCGAGCTTTCATGGCCCTTGTTTCCAGGGAAATCAAAGAGCTGGCTCTGTTTCCAGAGAGCGTTACGAACACTTTTCGTTTTTATTCCTTCGTCCATGAGCCGGCCACGCCTCTGATGCAGAACATTCCGAACCTGCCGGAAAAGCGGACGAATCTTCTGAGCAGTTTTGGGCTTGTCACGCTGGACAAGGAGTTCAACCGCTGGCGGCTGGTTCTCTACGATGTGGACCTGGGAGAGTGGAGGACGAACCGCAGCACCGCGGTGTATCGGATGGAGACCAACTTCCCTATTTACAGGCTGGAGGGGTTTCCAGGCACCGACCTCATGAGCTTCCAAAGCCGGTTTCATTTCACGAACGGGAACCGGATCAATGCGTCCCGCGATACAAATCTGTTCACGAAGGTTCTGGATGGTGTTGTCAGCCTTCGCATTCATGCGTACGACATCAACGGAACCAGGATTCGGGACTGGCTGCCCAACACCGTTCCCTTCGGTTACAGCTTCACCAACTCCAGTCCCCTGCTTTCCACCAACTACCGACCCGCGAGTCTTGAGGTTGAGTTGGGAGTGCTTGATCCGGAAATCCATCTGAAGGTGAAGTCCATGGAGAGCCCCTCAGTGGCCAGCACATTTTTGCAGGACCGAGTCGCAAACGTTCAGGTTTTCCGTCAAAGAATTTCCGTTCCCACAGGGCCATGATGCCGTTTTCCTTTCACCGCTATCGAACCCAGGGTGTCGCCCTGGTTGTTACGCTCATTCTTCTGAGCGCAATCCTGGTGATCACCCTTGCTGTGCTGTCGATCAGCAGGACCGAACGCTCCTCCGTCACCACCTCCCAGCAACTGATGGAAGCCGAGTATATGGCGACTGCGGGAGCGGAGCGTGCCAAGGCGTTTGTGGCATCACAGATTCTCGCGGCCACCAACATGGCGGCCGGGGGCTAC
>VHDG01000425.1 GCA_016871475.1 Verrucomicrobiota bacterium | reverse complement strand
TGCCCACAACCACGAGATGAAGGTCGCGCGACAAATCGCCGGGCTTGACCGCGGTTGGGAATCGGAAGTAGAACTAACACCCTAATCCCCTTCGGCCTCCGGCAACCATTTTTACTGCCGGGATACCCGCATGGGACCACAACACCTAAACTACTAACCGTATGAACCTCGCCATCCGCCGGTGGCCCGCTTTGCTGGGCCTCACGGGGGTTCTGACCTGTGTGAGCCTGCCAGCTTGGACGCAGACCTTGGTCAAAAACCCCAGCTTCGAAAACAACCTCAACAACACCTCCGCGCCACTTGCTCCCGGTGCTCCGCAAGGATGGCCTTACTACAGTCCCATCGATGATTGGGGCTCCGGCGGAACGGGCGTGAACGATCTTACATACGACGCCGGCGGCCCCTTTCACAATGCCGGCACACCGGTGCCCGACGGACGCCGCATCGGCTTCAAACAGGGATCGGGCAGCATCTCCCAGCTCATCACTGGACTGACACCCGGGCTCCGATACTGGATTCAGTTCCGCTACGACGCCCGCAACGGGAGCGACCTGGACATTGCTGTCCGGTTTTCCACGGTGAGTCAGGGCGGAGCTCTGGATGAAGAGCTCGACATCATCCGTAAGCCCCGTCCGGCGAGAGCGACCTCCTCCCCTTACTACTCCCGCACGGTTCCATTCGTTCCGGATGCCGAGGGCGGATTGCTCCGCTTCCAGGTCACATCCCGCGGGGATAGCACAGCGTTGTTCGATGCCGTCACCATTGTGCAGCGCGACGAAGGCAACTTCCCGGTGATCAACCCCAGCTTCGAAGCGAGCGGCGTGGTGTTCAACGGCGCGTCTTCCGCTGGACAGAACTGGCCGGCGATTAGTGGATGGGTGAAGAGCGGCGTGGCGGGAGTGGACGACGGTACGGGTGGAGTCGCCGATAACGGGGCCATCCCGGATCAGGGGATCGTCGCGTTCATCACAGGGCCCGGATCCCTCACTCAAACGCTGGAGCCGGTCGTGCCGGGCTCTGATTACACACTGGAGTTCGCCTATAACGCCAAGTCTGGAAGCACTCCGCATCTCATCGTAATGGCGGGCGGGGCGGTGTTATGGGAGGGCGATGTAGCCGCAGTCGGCGGGTCGGAAGCGTATCGCACACAATCTCTCACATTTCGTCCCGGATCGGACATCAGCAGGCTTACCTTCAGCAACTCGGTGGCGGACGCCTCCGTGCTGATCGACAATGTGAAGGTGTTGGGTGCGGTGGGCGAGCGTTTGCCTCCGCTGGCCATCGCTCCGGCGAAAACGATGCTTCGCGTGGGTGAATCGCAGACGGGATCCGTCACCATTCCCGCTGAACGGGTGACAGGCGGGCGAACCGCGGTGGTGAAGATTCGGAGCACCCGGCCCAATGTGCTCTCGCTCGCCGACACTGACGTCAACGGTGTCCTGAGCCTCAGTTTCAACGCAGCGACACTCAGCAAGCCCTTCTCGATCACCGGGCTGAATGTGGGCTCCGCGGGGATCGAGATTGTCGACAGCGCCGGGCTGCCGCTTCCAGAAGACATCACGGCGGTCTGGATTGGTGAAAGGTCGTTCGTGCTCAACCCGAGCTTCGAGATCGACAAGGACAGCGGTGTGGGCACCAGGCCGATCACGTATTGGACCACGTCGGGTGGAAACATCGGCATCGGGGAGGCTGCGAATCCTTTCCTGAGCGCGAACGATTTCGGGATTCCTGACCGCAACAAACTGTTGCGCATGCAAGGAGGCGGCACGGTGTCGCAGGTCGTTTCGGGCCTGGTGCCTGGACGGCTCTACGGGCTCCAGTTCTTCTACAACGGCCGCTCCGTCGGATTCCCCTACGTGATGTCGCTTCGAGTGAGCCTGGGAGGCCAGGTCCTGCTTGAAGTGCCGGAAGTCGTGCCGGCGAAGGAGAACTCGCTGACCAGCTTCTACTTCCATGAAGCCCGTTTCACCGCGGCTTCGGCAACCGCGCTGCTGGAATTCAAGGCCACGGTCTCCAGCGGTGATGCCTCGCTGTTCCTGGATGCGGTCTCGATCGTGCCTCGCGTGGAAGGGGAACTGGCGGTGATGAACTCCAGCTTCGAAGCCAGCGCCTCCGGCGCCAACTGGCCCGGATATCTCAGCGGCCGCATTGCAGGCTGGGGAACTCCTTCCGGCGGCGGCTATGGTGTCAATGGCTACAGCGCCACAACCTTCTTCGTCGAGCCCTTCCTGGACAACGGGATCAATTCTGATCAGGACCAGGCGTTCTTTGGCCAAGGAGGTGTGGGTATCCGTCAGGCCCTCGCCGGACTTGTGCCAGGCGAGCAATATACCCTGGTCTTCGACTACAACTTCCGCGACGGGCGCGGCCCGGGAGCCACGACCGCTCCGAATCTCGGCCAGTGCGAGGTCACCCTTGGTGCCGACACTCTGCTGTCGTTGGAAGCCCCTGGGGTTCCGCCAGTGGACACCATCTCGCCCTATCCCGGTTTCCGGCACACCAAACCGTTCTATCAGGCCTTCCTCCCGTTCATCCCGGTGGAGGAAAGCGGGGAACTGAGGATCAAACACATCGGCGTGAATGGCGATGAAACGATGCTGTTGGATAACGTCCGGGTAGTGCCGGGTACACGAACGCCTCCGGCGATCACAGTGGAACTCACCGACGTGACCGCCGAGGCCGGAGGGAATGCATCCTTTGCCGTCACCGCTCCCGGCGCGGGACACAGCTACAGTTGGTATCGCAACGGAGTGCTCCTCAGGGACGGAACACGCATCCAAGGCGCCACCACTGACACCCTGAACCTGTCCGCTCTGTCGTTGCAGGATGCGGGCACGTACTCCGTGATTGTTTCGGATGGTGTGGGAGTGGCCGGCAGCACTGCGGTCCTCGCGGTGAACCCAGCTACGGCCGTGGTCCTGTCCATACGCCGTACCGGTGCCACGATCACGCTATCGTGGGCAGCATCCGCCACGGACTACCGCCTCCAACAGTCTGAGGGTCTAACCGGACCCTGGCAGGACGTGACTCAGGCGCCCGTTCCCAGCGGCGCCAATCTTGAGCTGGAAGTATCGCCGGTGGTCGGTCGGGCGTTGTTCTTCCGACTGATTCGGTAAGCCGTCCGCTCCCCGCCCAGGCGGGGTGCCCACCAAAATCATCCCCGGTGCCGAACGATCTGTTCGGCACCGGGGTTTTGTTTTCCGACCGGCCTCACCCGCGTTGCCGGAATGCCAGCTGCGACGCAGGTCTGCGTCTGCCGAAGAGATGTGTCGGGATCGGGGCCTGTCGGCGAATGTTCCCAACCCCGCGGGCTGTGTTGAGCTTCCCGATTCTTCCGGGAAAGAACGGTGTAATACCTAGCAGGAATGGCCCGCGTCGATCTGACGCAACATCCTGGCGAGCGCGGCTTTCGTCGAACCTCACCGTATCATCTCGCGGATACGCTTCGGTTCTTCTCGAACCGTGCTCATCCAAGCTGTTGAACACCTCGACGTCGACCCATTCCCGTCCCCAGGCAAACGCTGTGATGTCAAAGCGGGGCGCAGAGCTTGAGTAGAGGCTCCAGGGTTTGCCTACAGGAGCTCGGGGAGAAGAAGCTGGCTCGGAGCCAGCGGAGGAATTTCGCGCTGTGCTGAGTGCAGCGGTGCGGCCTATCCAGCAGATTGGGTCAGACCCGATATTCACTCCTCACACACATCCTGGCCTTCGCCAAGCGTTTGTCCCGACACCGATCTTCCACCACGCATCGGTTCAGCCGCTGCAGGCGAAAATGTCGGGAACAGTTCCGAGGATTCGTCGCAGTCGTCAGCGGGAACTGTTAACGCATGGCCCCCGAGGGGCGACTCATCCGTTAGGCGATTTGGGAGGCGGTCGCTCTGTGTTCGGATTCCAGGAGGGATCGGGCGTCCAGATGATGCCCACGGGCGGGAAGGGAGCCAGCCCATTGGTGACCACAACTTGGCCGGTTTGGGCTTCCACGTGGCTGTCCACGAAGGCTAGCTGTCCTCGCCCCTGATGGCGCGACAAATAAAGGGACAGGTCATTAGCTAGATAGCAATTGACTCCCCTTGTGGAGGTTGGGTTGTATGTGGGCATGAGACAGGCGCGAATGAAGGCACCGGAACATTTTCCCAAGGGATATTACCACTGCATCTCGCGTGTGGTGGATCGTCAGTTCGTGCTGGGGGACGTGGAGAAGGACAAGTTCGTGGAGTTCATGAGGGAATATGAGTCCTTCTGCGGGGTTCAGGTGGTGACGTTCTGCATCATGTCCAATCACTTCCATATCCTCGTGGCCGTGCCCAAACGACCCGAAGTGATGCCCACCGATGAGGAACTGCTCAAGCGGGTGGAGAGGTTGTCAGGTCTGGGGGGTGGAGGAATGACGCGTCAGAT
>VHDG01000424.1 GCA_016871475.1 Verrucomicrobiota bacterium | reverse complement strand
GAGGCGTGAGCCCCGGGAAGGTCCACTTTGCTCCCAAGGCCAAAAACATCATTTATCTCTTTCAGTCCGGCGGACCGTCGCATCTGGACCTGTTTGATCCCAAGCCCGAGCTGAAAAAGCGGGACGGCCAGCAGGTGCCCGAGGAGTTGGTGAAGAACATCAGGCTGGCTCAGATTGGGAAGAACGCAAAGCTGCTTGCTTCACCCTACCAATTCGCCCAGCACGGCAAGGCGGGGATGTGGTTGAGCGAGCTTCTGCCGCAGCTGCGAACGATCGTCGACGATGTTTGCTTCGTGCAGGGTTTTTACTCCGAAGCCTTCAATCATGACCCGGCCATGTTGTTCATGAACACCGGCGCCCAGCTGGCCGGACGCCCCTCGATGGGATCCTGGTTTAGCTATGGGCTGGGCAGCGTGAACCAGGATCTGCCCGCCTTTGTGGTGCTCATGACAGGCGTCGGACAGCCGCTCACCAACGCCTCGTGGGGGAGCGGGTTCCTGCCAACGACCCATCAGGGTGTGACCTTGCGATCCCTGGGCGATCCAGTGCTTTTCGTCACCAACCCGCCAGGCATGGGATCCAGGCGCCGGCGTGAGTCCCTCGACGTGTTGAAGGATCTAAACCAGGAGCGCTACGACGTCCTCAAGGACCCGGAGATCCAGACGCGCATTGCGTCGTATGAGATGGCATACCGCATGCAGACCAGCGTGCCTGAGGTGATGGACATATCGAAGGAACCCGCGAAGCACCACGAGGCCTACGGAACCACACCCGGACGGGCCTCGTTCGCGAACAACTGTCTGCTCGCAAGACGACTGGTCGAGCGCGGCGTGCGCTTTGTCCAGCTGTATCATCGCGGTTGGGATCATCATGGCGGCGCGGACGGGAATCTCATTTTCGATCTGAAGAAACGATGCGCAGAGACGGATCAACCGGCGGTCGCGCTGGTGAAGGATCTGAAGGAGCGTGGCTTGCTCGACGAAACCCTTGTCCTGTGGGGAGGGGAGTTTGGACGCACGCCCATGATGCAGGGCGCCTTGAAGCCTGATCAGGTGGGACGTGATCATCATCCTCACGGCTACACCATCTGGATGGCGGGCGGCGGCATCAAACCCGGGGTGGTCCATGGCAGGACGGATGACTTCGGATTCTATGCGGTGGAAAACAAGGTCCATGTGCATGATCTGCACGCCACGATTCTTCATCTATTCGGCATCGACCACACCAAGCTCTCCTACCACTTCCAGGGTCGGGATTTTCGCCTGACGGATGTGCACGGGGAGGTTGTGAAAGCCCTGCTGGCATGAAGGGGCAGGAACGGCGATGAAACTCTTACTCGCAACACTCTGGCTGGTCGCACTCAACCTCGCTGCGGCTGAGAACACACCCCCGACGCCGCTTCCCGCGGATCACGCGCAATATCTGAAGGATCGCGCCGGGAACAAAGGCACTCCTGCAGCGAAGCCAGGTGCCCAGACGGAGAGCGGAAGGCAGTGGTGGGCGTTCCAGCCGCTCCGGCATTCACCTCCCCCGAAGGCAAAAGCCGGGGCATCATCCCACCCCATCGATCAGTTCATTCTCGAACCTTTACAGGCAAAAGGTCTGGGCCTGAACCCGTCCGCTGACCGGCGAACATTGATCCGCCGCGCCTCATTCGGCCTGCGCGGGATCCCGCCAACGCCCGAGGAGGTGGCAGCGTTCAACCGCGACACATCCCCGGCCGCGTGGGCTCGTCTGGTTGACCGGTTCCTGAACAGTCCCGCGCACGGCGAGCGATGGGCCCGACACTGGCTGGATGTTGCACGCTTCGCCGAGAGCTCCGGCTTCGAACACGATTACGACCGGCCTCACGCGTATCATTATCGCGATTTTGTCATCAAGGCGCTGAATGCGGACATGCCCTATGATCAGTTCGTCCGCTGGCAGATTGCAGGCGACGAGTTCGAACCCGGTGAACCCATGGCGATGATGGCCACGGGCTTTCTGGGCGCGGGAGTGTTTCCAACTCAGATCACTGCCAACGAGGTGGAACGCACCCGCTATGACGCGATGGACGACATGTTGTCCACCACCGGGACGGCGATGCTGGGACTGACCGTGGGCTGCGCCCGCTGCCATGATCACAAGTATGATCCCATCTCCATCCAAGACTACTACCGGATGCTCGCCACCTTCACGACGACCGTCCGCAGCAACGTTGAGCTTGATCTCCAGCCCGAGGTGCATCGTCGCGAGAAGGAGAAGTTTGATCGTGAGCATGCTCCGTTGGTGACGGCCTTGAGAACCTACGAGGAGGGCGAACTGCCGGCGAAGTTCGACGCCTGGGTTGCGCAGGGTGCCCCGAGCCTGTCTCCGCCGAAATGGATCCTGCTGGACACGGGCACGCATCAATCCAAGGCCGGCGCCACATTCAAAAAACTCGATGACGGCTCCTATCTCGTCCAGGGAAAGAATGGAGATTCTGATCTTTACAGCATCGACATGGCCGCTCCCGCGGGGGATCTGCGAGCGTTGCGACTGGAGGTCCTCGCGGACCCGAGCATGGTCAAAGGAGGGCCCGGACGCGCGGACAACGGGAACATTGGATTGAGCCGCATCCGCGTCTTTGCCTCACCTCGGGCCGGAGCCGGGACGAACGAGATCAAGCTGGCTCACGCCAAGGCCACCTTTGAGCAAAACTCGAACAACCTCTCGATCACCTCCGCGCTGGATGACAACCCGAGAACCGGATGGGCGATTGATCCGAAGTTCGGGACCAACCACGCCGCCATCTTCGAGTTCGAGAAGCCGGTGAGTTTCGAGGCAGGCACTCACATTGGGATACGATTGGAGTTCGACCTGAACACGCGGCACAATATCGGACGCCTGCGACTGTCGGTGACCATGGATGAAACAGCGAGGTTTGAAGGAGAAACTTTGCCGGTAAGAGTCGTCGGTGCGCTTCAGACATTCCGTGATTCCAAGGCCGGTGCGGAGCGTCTCTCGGAAGCAGACCGGGTGATGCTTCAAAACTGGTGGAAACGGTCGGATCCCGGGTGGCAGTCACTGCATTCGAAGGTCGAAGCCCATGCCCGAACCTCTCCCAAACCGAAGCTCAGTCAGGTGCTTGTTTGCGCCGAGGGTTATCCGGCGTTACGCATGAACACCCAGGGCGCTGACTTTTTCGAAAAGACCTACTCGTTAAATCGCGGAAGCACCGATCAGAAGAAGGAGGTGGCGACCCCCGGTTTTCTGCCGGTGTTGATGCGCGGAAGCGAGAATGAACAACGATGGCGTGTAGAACCGCCCGCTGGGGCGAAGTACTCTGGTCGCCGTCGAGCGATGGCGAACTGGATGACGGATGTTGATCACGGCGCGGGTCACTTGATGGCACGTGTGATCGTCAACCGGCTCTGGCAACACCACTTTGGTCAGGGACTGGTGACAACTCCCAATGACTTTGGCATCCAGGGAACGAAGCCCACGCATCCAGAGCTTCTGGACTGGCTGGCGACCGAGCTCATCCGTGAAGGCTGGCGCCTGAAACATCTGCACAAACTGATCCTGACCAGCGCTGCCTATCAGCAGAACTCAGACGTCGATCCTTCGAAGCTGAAAGCCGATCCTGCCAACAGCCTGCTTTCTCATCGAAGTCCTCAGCGCCTGCAGGCCGAGGCGGTTCGAGATTCACTTCTGTTCGTGTCAGGCCTGCTGGAGACAAACATGTTCGGCCCCGGCACCCTGGATCCAGCCAGCCGCCGTCGCAGCATCTACTTTACAATCAAGCGCAGTCAGCTGGTGCCGGAGATGCAGGCATTCGACGCTCCCGAGCCGCTGGTCAGCCAGGGGACCAGGCCTGTCACCACGGTGGCTCCTCAGGCGCTCATGCTGCTGAACAGTCCGCAGGTGAGAGCCATGGCCGCGGGATTTGCGAAGCGTCTCCACACGGATGCAGGTCAGGAGCCCGAAGCGGTCGTGCGTCGCGCTTATGAACTGGCGTTGAACCGTTTCCCCACCCCGCCAGAGCTTGCCGAGGCTGTGTCGTTCATGGACGAGCAGGCATCCCGCTACCGTGAGGAGCAAAAAAATGAGGCCCTTGAACTGGCGCGGACGGACTTCGCCCAGGTCATCCTCGGTTTGAACGAGTTTATCTATGTCGATTGATTCCTTATTCATGACACGCCGCGAGGCGCTGCGTCGCGCGGGCGGTGGTGCCGGATTACTGGCCCTGGCCGGTCTGCTTCAGGACGACGGGCTTTTGCTCCCGTCGGCACGGGCGGCTGCCAACAACCCGCTCTCGCCCCGGCCATCGCATTTCACGGCACGGGCAAAATCCGTCATCTGGCTTTTCATGAACGGAGGGCCGAGCCAGGTGGATACATGGGACTACAAGCCCGAGCTCGCGAAACGGGATGGAAAGG
>VHDG01000423.1 GCA_016871475.1 Verrucomicrobiota bacterium | reverse complement strand
GATGCTCTCAACCGGAGAACCTTTCTCCGCATGTCGACTGCCAGTGCGGGGTTGATGGCCTTTAATACTCTCGTAGCTGAGGACAAGCCTCTGGTCGCCGCTCCCTTTCGGAGACAGGCAGCCAAAGCTCGTCGTGTCATTTATCTCCATCAAAGCGGAGCCCCTTCGCATGTGGATCTCTTTGATCACAAACCGGGCCTGGAAAAGCTCCGAGGCCAGGAGCTACCCGCAAGCGTGAGGATGGGCCAACGGCTCACCGGAATGACCGCGGGTTACAACAAACTGCCCATCTTCCCGAGTCCGTTTCAGTTCTCCCGGCATGGACGTGGCGGACTTTGGATGAGCGAACTCTGGCCTCATCTCTCAAAGTCCGCCGATCGGTTGTGCATGATTCACTCGGTTCATACCGAGGCCATCAACCACGACCCTGGCATCACCTTCGTTCACACGGGGTCCCAGATCGCAGGTCGCCCGAGTTTTGGCTCCTGGATGGCGTACGGCCTCGGGAGCGAGAACCGCGACCTTCCAGCATTCGTCGTTCTGACCTCGGATGGCACCGGCCGACCTGCGGATCAACCGCTGTACGATCGGCTGTGGTCCGCCGGGTTTCTGCCGAGCCGATACCAAGGCGTACGATTGCGATCTCAAGGCGACCCGGTGCTGTACCTTTCGAATCCGCCGGGGGTGGGTCGCGAATCGCGCCGAGAAGTCCTCGACACCATCCGTGAACTCAATGAACTGCGACTGGGTGCGGTGAAGGATCCCGAGATCGAGGCGCGGATCAGCCAGTATGAAATGGCTTTCCGCATGCAGATCAGCGTTCCCGATCTGGCGGATCTTTCACAGGAGCCGGATGCCATCGTGAACTCCTATGGGCCCGAGGCGCGCAACCCCGGCTCGTTTGCCTGGAATTGTCTGCTGGCGAGACGCCTGGCGGAACGAGATGTGCGGTTCATTCAGTTGTATCACCGTGGATGGGACCAGCACTTTTCACTCAAGGAACAGATCAAGGGTCAGTGCTACGACGTCGATCAGCCCTGCCATGCGCTTCTGACGGATCTCGAGCAACGGGGCATGCTGGACGAAACACTGGTCGTGTGGGCGGGTGAGTTTGGGAGGACGGTGTACGGGCAGGGAGATTCAACTCTGCCAAGACGGGTCGCGACCATCATCCCAAGTGCTTCAGTATCTGGTTGGCTGGAGGGGGCATCAAAGGTGGCATCAGCCATGGGCAAACTGATGAGTTTGCATACAACATCGTCGAAAACCCGGTGAGCTTCTTTGACCTGAACGCGACCCTGCTGCATCTGCTCGGAATTGAACATACCCGCCTCACCTTCCGGCATCAGGGACGCGACTATCGCCTCACCGATGTCCATGGGGAGCTGGTCCGTGGGGTTCTGACGTAGAGGTTTTCGGGAGCTGAGCCGTTGAAAAGGATCAGAACTGCTGATGTGCAGCAGAGCAGGCTGGTGCCCATCAAGAGCAGTCGGATGGCAAGGCGCGAGGACTCGTTCCAACCGACCCAGGGAGCCGACACCAAGAACCCGAGAGCCCGGAAAGGCGTCTGTTCGAGAAACGTAACTTCCAAATCACTACGCCCGCTTCGGCTTGGTGATCGGAGAGTGCGAGCGAATTGGCTTTCCCCCGCGTGATGCAAGGAACCTTCGCTGTCGTTGCTTACGTTCGCCCAGCAAGGCACACCCTCAAGGGTGGACAACGAGCGCCGCGTCCGACAACCAAGCGACTGACGACAGGCCTGCCCCCAAGTTCGTTGTCCATCCTTCAGGATGCCCGGGCTGCGCCCGCTTCGGCTCTGTAGGTCGGACAGTGTGAGGTTGTGGGTTGTGGCAGCTGACTTTGGCTGGGAGCGCTCCCTTGTGCGCAGTGTTCTTGCTGGCCTTGCTTCCTTGCTTCGACATCATGGCTGGCATGTTCTCGAACTCACGATCGAAACTCGCCTGCCTCCTCCTATTAGCCAGCGCTACCTTGGTTTCACAACAGAGGTCTCTGGCCGCGGATCCCTCCCAACCCGCCACCAATGCTCCACCCTCAAAGGCAGGTGCCCCCGGCAAAGATGCAAAGTGGGACGTCTCGAATCCCCCGGGTCTTGCAGAAGCCCGTCGTGCCGCCATTGATGTCACTGAAGGAACCTGGTTGAGCCTCGATGTCTCGCCTGATGGCCAGACCATCGTTTTTGACCTCCTGGGCGACATCTACTCCATTCCCATCACCGGAGGCGAAGCCAAGGCCGTCACCAGCGGTTTTGCCTGGGACATGCAGCCTCGCTTCAGCCCGGACGGTCAATGGATTGCCTTCACCAGTGATCGAGGCGGTGGAGACAACATCTGGATCATCTCTGCAAAAGCGATCGCCTCCCAAACCGGAAAGGACTCTGGCCTGCGCCAGATCACCAAGGAGTCCTTCCGCCTGCTCAACTCCCCTGCGTGGACTCCTGACGGAAAATACATCGCAGCACGAAAACACTTCAGCTCCCGTCGTTCTCTGGGGGCCGGCGAGATCTGGCTCTACCCCACCCTGGGAGTCGATGCAGGGTCGAGCGACGGCGTTCAGATGACGGTCAAACCTACGGACCAGAAGGATGTGGGCGAGCCCGCATTCTCTCCTGATGGTCGGTATCTTTACTACTCCTGGGATGCGACCCCGGGATCCAGCTTCGAATACAACAAGGACAGCACCGGTGAGGTATTCGTGATCTCCCGCCTCGATCGCATCAAAGGAGAGACCGAGCGATGGATCACCGGTGCAGGGGGAGCAGTGCGCCCAACCCCATCGCCGGATGGAGCGCACCTCGCCTTTGTGCGACGCGACCAGGGTGTTACATGCTTGTTCGTTCAAGACGTTTCATCGGGAGAAGTCCGGAAACTGTTCTCCGGACTTGAGCGTGATATGCAGGAAGCCTGGTCGATCCACGGCGTTTATCCATCCATGGCATGGACTCCAGACTCCAAGTCGATCGTCTTCTATGCCAAGGGGGGAATCCACAGATTGAATGTGGCCGCGCGTACCACGACTCAGGTTCCGTTCCGAGTTCGGGCAGAACATCGCACGCTGACTGCATTGAGAACACCTGTGGAGGTTGCCCCAGCGGAATTTGACGTCCGCATGCTTCGCGGAACTGTGGTGTCGCATCAAGGCAACGCCGTTGTTTACTCCGCTCTCGGTCATCTGTATTTGCGCACTCTTCCCGAGGGCAAACCCCGCCGCCTGACGCAGGATGACAAGCGGTTCGAGTTCATGCCGGCTTGGTCTCGCGATGGAAAATCGATCGTGTATGTGGGTTGGCAGGACGAAGAACTGGGTAGTGTGCGAATCGTCAGCGCCGAAGGAGGCGAGAGCCGGGCGGTCACGACCCGGCCAGGGCACTATGTGGATCCGGTCTTCTCACCAGATGGCAAGATCGTGGTCTTCGGAAGAGTGAGTGGAGGACATTTGCTCGCGGGCATTCATTCCACCGAGACAGGGATCTATCGCGCGTCAACCACGGGAGGCGAGATGACCCGCATCACAAGAAAGGGAGTCCGTCCCCATTTCGGATCTGCCAACGATCGCCTGTTTCTGATCACCAGCGAACCGGACAAGGAGAACGACAACACTAAACTCTTCAGCATCGACCTGAACGGCACAGAGGAGCGAACTCACCTCTCCAGCGCAAACGCAACAGACTTCCTGTTATCGCCCGATGGCACCTGGACCGCCTGGGTGGAGCGGTTCAACGTCTACATGACCCCTCTGCTGCTCGTCGGAAAACCCATCGATGTCGGACCGAAGTCCGTCAACGTTCCTGTTTATAAGGTCAGCAGCGAAGCGGGAGTGAACCTGTCGTGGTCCGGTGACTCCAAAGCCTTGCATTGGTCGCTCGGACCGGAGCTCTTCACTCAACCCGTGGCTGAGGCGACATCGCGTCTGGAAAAGAAGGCCGAAGACAAACGCCTGGAACAGTTCAACGCGAAGGATGCGACTGCAGAGAAAGAAAAGCCTGCTGCGAAGGAAGCAGAACCAAAGCCGGTCGGGATAAACATCAGTTTCAAAGGACGCACAGACGTGCCGGAAGGCGTGGTCGCGCTGAAGGGTGGCAGGATCATCACGATGCGAGGGGATGAGATTGTCGATCGAGGCGTCGTGCTTATCCGTGGCCATCGAGTCGTGGAAGTCGGTGGGATCGACCAGGTACGAATCCCGGACGGGGCGTTCGTTTTGGACTGCACAGGCAAGACGGTTCTCCCCGGGTTCATCGATGTCCACGCCCACGGCTCCCAGGGTCAGAACGGAATCACTCCTCAGCAGAACTGGGGACGCCACGCCGATCTCGCCTTCGGGGTCACCACCATCCACGACCCTTCCAACGATACCGAATCCATTTTCGCCGCCAGTGAAAT
>VHDG01000422.1 GCA_016871475.1 Verrucomicrobiota bacterium | reverse complement strand
TACTTTCATCACAGGCCAGTCCTTGATGGCGCACAAATGGAAGATCTGATAGTGCTCGGGCCGAACCTTGGATTTCACTCGTTCGGAGGCGATGCCCAGCAGATGCTCCCGCCACTCCGTTTCCCACACCAACTCGGGACCGCCCGCCTCGCGATCAGGAATCCGTTGGATCAGTTCTGTTCGAGGATCCCCATCCCAGGCCACGGCGGATTGGGATGCGGGGTTTCTTCGCCGTCTGAATTGATCGGAGATCCGCCATCGCGTGAGGTTCATCAGCCAGGTCTTGAAGGAACAGACAGCTGGATCGTAGTGAAACATCGGAGGATGCTTGGAGACTGAAATGACGGTTTCCTGGACCACCTCCTCACACTCGTGGTGAGTCAGGCCCGATCGTTGGGCGACGCGATAAACCATGCGTCCATGGCGATCAAGGAAGTCCTTCCAACTCTCCTGGTCTCCCGTATCCCTCAACCGACCCAGAAAGGATCCCCGGGTGGGGAGAGGATCCACATGTCTGGAGGCGCGTGAGGTCATAGAGCTATTCAACGTCGGAAGCTCCCAGATCTTTCGACCTATTTCCAGCATCCACTTGGGAGCCGGAATCAGAAGGTCCACCTCCCGACACGCCCGGTCTCTTGCGCGGGCTCACCTCGGGTTTGCTGGAAGTTCCGATCTCTACCGGGTCAACCGGGCTTGGGCGAATGTGCCCTGCGAACGCAGGCGCAATCCAATCCTGGGGAACAGACCCCAACCCACGAGCGCGATGAGGAAACCAGATCACCCCTTAAATTATTTGATTGGAACTGTTTACAACTCAATCAAAGCCCACCACGAATGGCATGACAACTGCAGTATCGAGTGTTAGGGTGCGCTAGTTTTTCCGGGCTGGCGTAACGATCGGATGAAAAAGCGGCGTAAGATTCAAGCGATGTGCCTGAGGGCGCTGGTCATCTTGCAGTTTTCTGCGGCGGCTGTTTGGGCGGCACCGCAGAGCGCTGCTGAGAGCCGGCCGTCTTCGAGCGGCAAGCTGGTCGAACGCCCCGAGCCTGTTTCCATCCCTTCGGGACTCGACTCGACTCCGGCAGCTCAAGCCCGCGCGACTGCGCGAGGTGAAGCCGCAGCGGTCTCGGCCGAAGTTCAAGCCCAGTTAGAGAAGTTCGAAGCAGCGCGGGATAGCTACCTGAAACGCCAGAAGGAGCTTTCAGAGCAGCTGCGTGCCAGCGCCCTCACCGAACGCAAGAAGGTCAGAGCTCAAATGGAAGACCTAAGAAAGCAGTGGCTTGATGCCTCCATGCAATTGCGACGTGAAGCCCAATCCCGGATACCCGACCTCAAAAACTTCTCCAAGTTTGAAACACTCGGCCCGACAAGGGCTGCTGTGGACGAAGTCAAACGCGACAAACGGCTCAAGTAGCCGGGCCGATTCTCGTGGGCTGCTCTGACTTCCAGAGGAGCCCCTGGCCGTCGCGATGTTTTCACCCTCGACTCGTGCGGTGGGTGTTAGTCCTCCTTTCCCTGTCTCACTTTCATCCGCTTCATTGTGCAGAGCCGCTGCAACCCTCCACCAACCGCACTCCCGCCAGCGTCACCGACCTGCTTCCCGCCTGGACAAAATTCTACCGGCTCGGTGTCGGCTCCGGTTACAAGGACAACCTCCTGCTCGGTCCGAACCGCCGGGAAGTAGGAGGCTTCGCAAACTTCTTCGGAGATCTCATCGTCTGGCGAAGGCCCATGGAGGATCGACGCGAGTGGCAAATTCTCGCCAGCGCCTCCCAACGACGCTACTGGGCAGATCGAAGTCTGGACAAGGAAGGTGAAGCCATCGCCATCGCGCGAGGCTTTCAGCCCATCGGCTCACTTTGGGATCTGGTCCTCGAGTCTGAAGCCGCCTGGTTCGATCAGGTTATCGATGGCACTTTCACGGATCAGGTCATCCTGCGTCAGCGCCTTCAAGGAGGGTCCATCAAGGGCATGATTGGATTACGACGAAAAATGGGGGAGCGGAGTTTCCTGCATTTTGGTCCTTCTCTCGGCCGACTCTGGCTGCGAAGCCCGTTTGACAATCACCTCGAAGCCGGGGGCCTTGTGGGGTGGGCTCAAAACTACGGCAACCGGTCGGAGTTCAAGGCTGAGTATTTCGCCAGAAGACGCACCTATGATTCGCTGGAGGAAACGGATCTTTCTGGACAACCCTTGGGCGGCAGGACGCGTTCCTACCAACGCCATGGGCTCCAGCTCTCCGACACTCATAACTGGGACGCCGCCCGGGATTGGAATAGCTCCACGCGCTTTTCGATCGAGCAGGCGGTGGATGAAGCAGCAGGCTATTGGGATCACCACAGACTGCGCGTCTACAAGTCGCTCCGCTGGATCAGAGAACCATGGGAAACACAGCTCGACGCGGGCTGGATGTTCGATTCCTTTCCAAACCAGACCACGACCGAAGCCATCCCCAGTCGGCGGGTTCGGAGCGAAATCAATATCGGAATCCGCATTGAACGGAAACTCGGCAACTTCATGAAAGCCTACGGAGAATGGCGTCACGAGCAGTCCCTGGCTTCAGATCCGATTGAACGTTACGTCGCCAACACTTTCTCGATCGGGGCGCTTTGGGATTTCTGATGGGTCATGAGCTCCGCAATTCAACACGTGCACACCAGGAACTCCGAGCATCCCAAGTGGATCGGATCACCATCCGCAGCCTTCGGTTTGGTGCTGTTCGCGCTCGCTGTGCTGGGCTCGACGATCCTCTGGGCTCGCTGGGAGCTCCGTGAGCGGATTCGCGCACAGATCGTATCTCGAGATGCTGCAGTGTTGCATGCCGTGGTGCGCATGCCCGGGACGTGGAGCGATGAATCGGATGCAGAAGGCCTGTCAGATCTTTCCGCGCAACTGACCTTGATGCTCCGCACGTCCAAGCTCGCCGGGATGCTTGGGGCGCGGCTTTACGACCCCACAGGAACCTTCCTTCAATCATTCCCGCCCAACGTCTGGGAGGCCCGGCTCGAGTCATCCGATCTCTCCCGCTTGAACGCGCTGCGTCCGGTCGGAAGGTTCCATCCGCAAGTCTTCCTGGATCAAATCCTGATACCCCCGGAAACCACACAGTCAGCCGACACCGAAAACCGCGCTTACCCGATCCTTGAAGTGCTGCTCCCCCTGCACGATTCCCGCTCCCAAACCTTGCTGGGCATCGCGCAGTTTTTGATCGAAGGAAGCGCGATCGAGCGGGAGTTCGATGAGCTGAACTCCAGTCTGAACTGGCAGGCCGCCATCGCCTTTGGAACCGGAGGCAGCCTCCTCGCAGGAGTCATCGGCTGGTTCTTTCACAGGCTGCAACGCGCACGACGACTGGTGGATCGTCGCACCTCCGACTGGCTCTCGGCTCAACAGGAAGTTGTCCAGACCGCAAAAACATCCGCCGTCGGGGCCGTCACATCGCACCTGATCCACGAGCTCCGCAATCCCCTGGCAGGCCTCCACACCCTGATGCAGGAGTGCGAACGTAAGGCGCCACCCTCCGATGATCCCGAAATCTGGAAGGAGGCAGCTCAGGCCACACGCAGGATGAACAGCACGATCCAGGAGATCGTAGCGCTGCTTCGGGATGCACAGTCCGGCGCCTCCTTTCAAATCTCCATTGCCGACCTGGCCACGATGGTCCGGCTCCGTTTGGAATCCACAGCCCAACAGAAACAGATCCGTTTGGACCTGCACACCACCGGGACGGGCAATCTAGATCACCGCACCGGCAGCCTGGTCTGCCTCATTCTGGGAAGCCTGGGCGAGAATGCCATCCACGCAACGCCCCCCTCCGGCGTCGTCCGGGTGGAGCTCTCCAGCCTTCAGAACTCGGCATGGGAATTCAGCGTCGCAGATCAGGGAGGCGGCTATCATGAAGCTCCCACCGAAGAGCTCTTCAAACCCAAAAAGTCTTCTCGCGAAGGCGGGTCAGGTCTGGGGCTGGCGATCTGCAAACAACTGGCCAACTTCCTCCAGGCTGACCTGCAGCTCGCCTCGAACACCTCGTCCGGATGTGTATTCGTGCTCAAGCTCCAGACGAACCCGACACAACCAGAGGCCTGACCTCTTTCACACACCCCGGCTGCATGGCTTATCCTCACCGGACTTCAGGTGGCATCCCGAATCCCAACGTTCTCGGGCAATTCTGAACGCGCGGGTTAGTCGTGCCAAAACGTGGATGCTTTCGGAACTCGATAGCGCACAGCCATCTCGGGCGTGTCCACCGCAGCCTTTCGATGAAACGACTCCACACCCGCCAGAGTCATCCCCGAAGTGAGCAGGGTTCGCTCAACGGGATAAGGCTCACGGCGATTCACCACCATGTCCTCGGTATGTCGGATCTGCGGGTTGAAAAAGTCGGCAGTCGTCGAGCTCTGGCCTG
>VHDG01000421.1 GCA_016871475.1 Verrucomicrobiota bacterium | reverse complement strand
GCCAACGCCACGGCTCGCTCGAAGCCCGCTATCGCTGGCACGCAGCCGGAGACACGCAGACCGCCTCTCCTGGCACTCTCGAGTTCTTCCTCCTCGAGCGCTACGCCTTGTTCACCGTCGACGCTCATGGCCGCATCCACACCGGCCGCGTCCACCATGAACCCTACCGCTACAGCGCGACCGACGCGGAAGCCTTGGGTACTGAACCCGCGATTGAGGCGGGCTTTAAGCTCAAGGGCGAACCGTGCTCCCTGCTCGCCGCAAAGCGCGTCGATGTGGAGATCTTCCAGCTGCAGGAGCTGCAAACATGAGTTCGATCGACTCCCCCGAAGCCACGCTTCGCGCCCATGCTGCTACTTGCCTCGTCCAGCTCAACGTCTGGTTGTTCGCCAGCTCCCCCGAGGGTTGCATCGTCCTGCCGGCATGGGGAGGATCGCCTGACTGAACGATCATGGACCTGCAGCGCAAACTCGAAATCCTTGCCGACGCCGCGAAGTATGACGCCTCGTGCGCCAGCAGCGGTGCGGCCCGGAAGGACTCGCGCGGGAGCAGGGGCGTTGGCAGCACCGGCGGCGTGGGCATCTGCCACAGCTACGCGCCCGACGGGCGTTGCATCTCGCTGCTCAAGATTCTGCTCACCAACGCCTGCCTCTACGACTGCCACTACTGCATCAACCGCCGGAGCAGCAATGTCCAGCGCGCCCGCTTCACGCCGGACGAGGTCGTCCAGCTCACGCTCGATTTCTACAAGCGCAACTACATCGAAGGGCTGTTCCTCAGCAGCGGCATCGTCCAGAGCGCGGACCACACGATGGAGCAGGTCATCGAAGTCGCCCGCAAGCTGCGCGAGGAGCACCACTTCCGCGGCTACATCCACCTCAAGACCATTCCGGAAGCCTCCCCTGCGCTCATCGAACGTGCGGGGCGCTTCGCTGACCGCATCAGCCTCAACATCGAGCTGCCCACACAGACCGGTCTGACCAGGCTCGCGCCGGAGAAGAACCTTGCCCGCACGCAGGAGGCGATGGGCCACATTCGAGGCAAGATCGAGGAACGCCTCGCCGACAAACGAAAACCCGATGCGCCGAAGCCGCCGCCTTTCGCCACCGGCCAGAGCACGCAGATGCTTGTGGGCGCCGATGAGTCCACCGACGCGGACATCCTCCAGCGGGCTGACGCGCTCTACACCGGCTACCGGCTTCGCCGCGTTTACTACTCCGGCTTCAGCCCCATCCCCGAGCCGTCAAAGGTCCTGCCGATCAAGCCGCCGCCGCTGGTGCGGGAGCACCGGCTGTATCAGGGCCGATTGGCTGCTGCGCTTTTACGATTTCAAGTCAGCGAAATCGTCACGCCGGACGCCCCGCACCTCGATCTCGCGCTCGATCCCAAGCTCTCGTGGGCTTTGCGCAACCGCGCGCAATTCCCCGCCGACATCAATCGCGCTCCGCGCGAAGCTCTGCTGCGCGTGCCCGGCCTCGGCGTCCGCAATGTGGACCGCATCCTCGCCGCGCGCCGTCACTGCCGCCTGCGTCTCGGTGACCTGCTGCGCCTCCGTGTGCCCATGAAAAAGGTGCTGCCGTTCATCATCACCGCCGACCACACCCCCGCGCGTCTCGACCTCGACGGCGATACGCTGCGTCAGCGATTCCTCCCTCCGCTCCAGCAGATGGAGCTGAGCCTCGACGGGCCGCCGCCGTCCGCCGCCGACAACGCGTCAGTCCGCACCGGAGAACTTTGACGCACCATGCACACCGCGCACATCAAGCCCACGTTGGAATCCTGGCGGGAGGAAGCCCGGACGCTGCTGGCGCGGGGTGTTCCACCTGATGCGGTGCTGTGGTGCCAGGCCGGGGACGAACCTTCGCTTTTCCAAGCGGAATCCTTCCCGTCGCCGGCGGTGGATTCTCCCGCGCCGCGAGTTCCCGCTGCCTTCATGGACCTCGCTCGCACCCTGGCGGCGCATGCCGACGAGCGCCGCTGGGGATTGCTTTATCGGCTGCTCTGGCGGATCACGCACGGCGGCGAACGCGCCCTGCTCAGCGTGCCGACCGACGCCGATGTGCGGCTGGTCGAGCAGTGGCGCAAGTCGGTGAGCCGCGAGATTCACAAGATGCACGCCTTCGTACGCTTCAGATTAACGGGCAGGGACGAGGCGACCGGGCGCGAGCAGTTTGTGGCTTGGTTTGAACCGGAGCACCGCATCGTGCGTCTGGCCGCGCCGTTCTTTGAAAGGCGTTTCGCGGGCATGGATTGGAGCATCCTGACGCCCGAGGAATGTGCGCATTGGGACGGCGAGCGATTGCATTTCACCCCCGGCGTCCCGCGCAGCGCCGCTCCGAGTGAAGACGCGCTCGAGAAGCTTTGGCGCACCTATTTCAAGAGCATTTTCAATCCTGCGCGGCTGAAGGTGAAAATGATGCAGCAGGAGATGCCGAAGAAATACTGGAAGAATCTGCCCGAGGCTCCACTCATTCCCGAACTCATCGCGGAGAGCGGCGATCGAGTCCGCAACATGCTTGCCACGGAGGAGCTCGAGGTCAAACCCGCCCCGCAGAATGCCTACCTCGAATCCCTCCGCCGCAAGGACAATCCCGAACTATGAGAGGCGTCAAGAAACAACACCTTCCCGAGAAAACCTGTCCCGCCTGCGAGCGCCCTTTTCTCTGGCGCAAGAAATGGGAGCGCGTGTGGGATGAAGTCAGGTATTGCAGCGAGGCTTGCCGGAGGCGGTCCCGTCTCCGGAGGACCCTGGATTCGATGTCCGCATCCGCGCCCGGGGCAACTTCTGTTTCACCTCCATGCAAGCGACGAATGTGAGCAGCTCTGCACCGCGCTGGATGCGTAACGTCCTCCTCGCGGCGGGTGTGTACAACGTCCTGTGGGGCGCCTTCGCCGTCCTTTTCCCATTCGCAATGTTCCGATGGCTCGACATGCCGCTGCCAAATTACCCTCAGCTTTGGCAATGCATCGGGATGATTGTCGGGGTGTATGGAATTGGATACGCGATCGCCGCGTTCGATCCGGCGCGGCATTGGCCGGTCGTGCTGGTCGGGTTTTTGGGAAAGGTTTTCGGGCCGATCGGAATGGCCCAGGCCCTCTGGACCGAAGCGCTCCCGTGGGGTTTTGCGCTCAACTGCGTCACGAATGATCTGATTTGGTGGATCCCGTTCGCACTCATTTTGAAACACGCGTGGCAGCAGCACCTGCATGGGGGGGAGGGAGAGCCTCATCCCGATGAAGCCAGGCTGCTGGACGAGGCGCGCACGGCCGGTGGTGCGAGCCTGGCGGACATCTCCAAAAGCCAGCCCCTGCTGGTTGTGTTCCTGCGGCACGCAGGCTGCACGTTTTGTCGCGAGGCGCTCGCGGACATCGCGGCCGGACGCCGCGATATCGAGGCTGCCGGGACAAAAGTGGCGCTGGTTCACATGGGCACGCCGGAATCATTTGCGGAGTTCGCCGCGAAATATGGCCTGGGAGATGTTCCATCAGTTTCGGACCCCGCGCGACGCCTCTACCGGGGGCTTGGACTGGGAAGAGGAACCCTTTCGCAGCTTCTTGGATGGAAGGTCTGGCTCCGCGGGGCGAAGGCATTTTTCTCCGGACATCGCCTCGGAAAGCTTGAGGGCGACGGCCTGCAGATGCCGGGTGTCTTCCTCGTCCGTGATGGGCGCATCGTTCGGCGATTCAGGCATTCCAACGCCGCGGATCGGCCCGACTACGTCGCCCTTGGCCGGAGCCTGTCTTCGACATGAACGCGTTGCTCGCCTGCCATGCGTCTGCGACATGGGCGCTCGTTGGACTGATTTGGACGGTGCAACTTGTTCACTATCCGCTTTTCAGAAAGGTCGGGGCCGACGCATTTCGCGGGTACCACGCCGAACATACGCGGCGGATCACCTGGGTTGTTGCACCACTCATGACCACGGAACTGCTCACAGCCATACTTCTCTTTCTGGGGGGGCAGCGGGAACCTTGGCTGGTTGTGAGTTTCGTGCCTCTTGCGTTCAATTGGCTGGCGACCTGGCGGGTTCAGATGCCTCTCCACAAACAACTTTCCGCCGGATTCGACGCCGAGATGCATCGCCGGTTGGTTTCGAGCAATTGGTGGCGAACGATCGCCTGGAGCATACGAGGCGCCTGCTTGGTCTTGGGAAGCTCCTGAGGCCATCCGGCGGGCTGGATGCGTCCGCCCGGGAAACGGTTGCTGGTGATGATGGTTGGACTCGGGGTCCGGAATGATTCCCGGCGACGTCATGCCGTCATCGCCCACTTCCGGGTGCGATAATGGCGGTATTTGAAAAGCAGCGTCAGATAAAGCCTGACGCCGATCTCGGAAACGAGCCGGCCCCACCAGGCACGACCCCACTGGTAGGTGACGGTGTCATGCATGATGCATTCGTCGGGCCCA
>VHDG01000420.1 GCA_016871475.1 Verrucomicrobiota bacterium | reverse complement strand
CGCCGCCAACCCTGACCGGTTGGCGGCGTTTTTCTCAGGCGTCCTTGGAGGCTTTGGGGAGCGTGAAGAAGAAAGACGTCACTTCCCCGGGAGTTGACTCGACCCAGATTCGGCCCCCGTGCCGTTCCACGATCCGTTTGCAGATGGCGAGCCCGATCCCAGTTCCTGGATGTTCCTCCCGGGTGTGGAGCCGTTGAAAGATCTGAAAGATGCGATCGAAGTGTTCCTTGTCGATGCCTATCCCGTTATCCCGAACCTCGACTCGCCAGAAGGCTCCAGGATTCTCCGGAGCCGGCACACAAGTGATCTCGATTCTGGGGGAGGTGCCGGGTTTGCGAAACTTGATGGCGTTTCCGATGAGGTTCTGAAAGACGAGCGCCAGCTGAAGTTTATCCCCCATCGCTGCTGGCATTCGTTCAGAAGTCAAATGCGCGTTCGCCTCTTGAATTCGCAGGGTCAAGTTTGACTGCGCCAGCGCAAGCGATTCGTCCAGGTCCACCTTCACGGCTGGCTGGGATTGAGTGCTCACCCGGCTGTAGGCGAGGAGATCCAGGATCAGCTGATCCATTCGTTGGGCGCCGTCCACCGCGAAATGAATGTATTCGCGGGCATCGTCCCCCAACTGGTCCTTGTAGCGCCTTTCCAGGAGCTGCAGATGACCACTGATCATCCTGAGCGGCTCCTGCAGGTCATGGGAGGCGGCATAAGCGAACTCCTCAAGTTCCCGATTTGAGCGTTCCAGCTCGACTGTGCGCTCCGCGATCCTCTGCTCGAGGTCGCGATTGAGGCTTCGGAGCCTTCCCTCGGTCTGTTGTCGTTCCGCGACGCGCTTCTCAAGGCTTTCGGCCATCTCATCCACTGCCGCGGCCAGCTGCTGGAGTTCGCCACCCTGATGGGCGAGTCCTGTGCGGGCTGCGGTGTTTCCTTGATGGAGCTCTCGGGCCACCCGAAGAAGGGGGCGGATGTTGCGAAGAAAAGTGCGGTCCGCTCCGATCCAAGCAAGCAGGCAGCTGCACAGGGTGGCCAGAAGCAGCAATCCCATGTTCAACCACAGCGTTTGACGTGCAGCCGCAAAAGCCGCGGACGCCGGAAGAGAGACTGCGACACGCAACTCCGGATCATTCTCGTCGCCTACCAAGGTTGCGAACGCATACAGGCGATCAATGCCTGCCGAATCTCTCCGCTCGTGTATCCCGTCCCCCGAGATTTTCCAGACCGCTTGATCCCATCCGAACGAGGCCCCGTAGGCAGATGCTGATGAGCTCTGATCCGGGGTGGGATGCTGGAGCACCAATCGATGTTGGTTGTCCACCGCCGCAATGCTCGCGTAGCCCGGCAGCGTCGAGTCGGAGGGTAGTGATCGGATCCATCCAAGATCCAGAGCCCCGTAGATTGCACCCTGAAAAGATCCGTTGGTCTTATCGAGGATTGGGAAAGCAACCTCGAGCATCGGACGGCGGACGGATCCACCGGGCCGGATATCTCCGAGGCAGAGGCCTTGTTCCACCTGGGCTTTTTGAAACCAGGAGGCATTTGAAAGAACCGTGCCCGGCTGAAGCCCTCTCGCACTCGAGATCACCCGTCCCTGGCTGTCCACGGCTCCGAGATCCACGTAGGTTTCGTGCAAGGCCAGGAGATTGCTCAGGAATGCAAGGTTGTATGGACGGTTCGTCGGAGAGCGCCAGCGTTCCATCTGGGCCACCGTGGACAGAAGCTGACGGGCCGATTCCAGGGTTCGGTGATGCTCCTTCGGGGCCTGGCTGACAAAGCGATTGAGGGACTCGATGACCTGCTGCCGGGAATCCTGGTGATCCATCCAGGCTCGGAGGCAGACCAGCCCGGCGACTGGAACAATCGCAAGCCCAACGAGGATGATGAGCCGGGTCCGAAGCAGGCTCGTCAATGGGATCCGGGGTGCTTGATCAACGGGATCCACAGCAAGAATCGGTTCGGGTGCAGGCTTCTGGGGCTCAGACGGCATGCGGTCAGGGAGACTTCCTGAATACAAGAGTGGTGGAGGGATCTGAGCTTTCGTTCGACCTGATCACCGTATCTTGGGAGGGACTCGGATCCGTTCCCTGGGAAAGAGCGGTTGCGAACTGATTAATTCCAGCGGCGAGTCGGATGTAAGCGTCCAGGTCAACAGGCTTGGTCAGGAAGGCACGTGCTCCGAGGCTGGATGCCTTTCTGGCATCCGCTTCACAGATTGATGTGCTTAGAATAACCACGGGCAAGTTTTGCAGCTTGGGATCGGCGCGCAGCTCCCGGAGAAACTCCTCTCCATTCCGTCTGGGCAGCTTCAGGTCGAGAAGGATCAAGTCGGGTTTCGGAGAGGAGGCAAAGGGGCCGGAATTCTTGAGCACCAGCCAGGCCTCTTCGGTGCTTCGCGCCCAGGTGAGGCGCGAGGTGGATTTCGCGTCCTTAAATGCCTCCATCGCCAGGCGGACGTCACCTGGATTGTCTTCCACCAGCAGGATTTCGGGGAATCTTTGAGCGCTCATGCAGTCGGTGAACGAAAAGATCCGGGATGCTTGAACCGCGCAGAGCATGCCAGCGGTGCATGAAAGATCAATCCCGGAAGGGTTTGCGAAGGGTTGGCGGCCAGGGCCACACTCCTGGCCGCCCATACTTCTGAGGAACCTATGCTTGGGAAGGTCCCATCCTTCCGTTCCTCGGCGGGTTCCGGGCACCCTACGCTTTCCCTCGCCCGAAACTGCCTAGAGCTTTCTGACGACTGGAAACCCTGTAGTCGAGGGAATTTTCAATTGTTTCCAGGATCACAAAGCCCGATATTCCGCCCCCTTGCCCGCACGTCACCCCGGTTGGGGCCACGTGCTGGCTGTCACGACACATGAGCTCGATTCAATTCGGTACTGATGGCTGGCGTGCGATCATCGCCGACGGCTTCACTTTCTCGAACCTCGAGCTGGTCGCTCAAGCCACCGCGACCTATTGGAACCAACATCGAGTGCCCGGCCGCGATCAGCGCGTCATTGTCGGCTATGACCGGCGCTTTCTCTCCAACGAGTTCGCCCTCCGCACCGCAGAGATTCTTGCAGGGAACGGCTTCTCCGTCCTCCTCACCTCCCGCCCCACCCCCACACCCGCTGTCTCCCTCGCGGTCGTTCAGCAAAAGGCCGTCGGTGGGGTGATGATCACCGCCAGCCACAACCCGGCGGCGTTTAACGGTTTCAAACTCAAGGCCTTCTTCGGCGGCTCTGCCGAGGCGTCGATGTGTCGCGAAATCGAGTCTCTGCTCCAGTCCTCCCCCGTGCAGTCCGCAGCCCTGGATAGTCCCCAAGGCCGGAAAATGATCCGGGTTCAGGACATCCAGAAGGTGCATCTCCGATCCATCCGAAAGCTGGTGGACTTCAAAGCGATTGCCCGCTCGGGTATCCGGTTCGCGCACGATGCCATGTTTGGCGTCGGCGCGGGCTGTTTCGATGAGCTGCTGGCCGGGACCCGATGTAAGGTCACCACCTTGAACGGACGGCATGATCCCTCTTTTGGCGGCATCAATCCCGAGCCCATCGCGGTCAACTACACCGCTTCCGCAGCCTGGCTGCGCCGTCACCCGCATGACATCTGCATCGTCACGGACGGGGATGCAGACCGGGTTGGCGGCATGGATGGACGGGGTAATCCGCTGTCCACGCATCAGCTGATCTGCCTGTTGCTCCGGCACTTCATTTTGCGACGTCCGGAGAAAGGCCGCATGGTCAAGGCCCTCACTGCGACCTCGATGGTGGAGAAGATCTGTGCTGAGCACGGAATCGAGTGTGTGGAGACCTCGGTGGGCTTCAAATACATCGCCTCGGAGATTCTGAAGGGGGGCGTCTTGTTGGGTGCTGAGGAGAGCGGCGGCATTGCGTTTCCTGGACACGTGCCGGAGCGCGATGGGATTCTGGCTGGCTTGATGGTGCTCGAGATGCTCGCTGCTGAGCGAAAGCCTGTTGGCAAACTCCTGGCCCAGCTGGAGAAACGCTACGGTCCACACCGGTATGCCCGGAAGGACATCCGTTTCCCATTGGAGCTCCGATCTGCCTTGATGGAACGATGCAGGACTGCCCCTCCCGCCAAACTGCTGCGGTCCTCTGTGCGGGAAGTCAAAGCCTATGACGGGGTGAAGATGATTGCAGAGGACGGCTCGTGGTTGATGGTGCGTGGGTCGGGAACGGAACCAATTCTGCGGATCTATGCGGAAGCCTCGAGCGATGCCTCCGCTGCCAGACTCATCGCCCAGGGGGAAGCCATCACCCGGGACCTGCTTGCCAGTCAGTCCTCCGGATGACGGATGTGCTCCGGAAAGCCTGCGACACATCTGGGCGCATGCTTCGTTTTGGATTTTGGATTGCCGATTCGTCCCGAGCGAGGTCTCGTATCAACAGCGCGCCCGGGGCCAACCTTGCCCATCGTTCTGCACTCGATA
>VHDG01000419.1 GCA_016871475.1 Verrucomicrobiota bacterium | reverse complement strand
CTCCCTGGATAGCGCTGATGCCAAGGCGATCCTGGAGTTCTTCGAACAGGCGAAGGAGCGACGCGATCAGTGGATGAACAAGGCCCCTGGCAACCCTCCCTCATCGAATGTCCCCTGACCCAATCTGACCGTGCCGCTTCCCGACCTTATCGAAATCTGTCCGGCCCAGGGTCCGATACAGGCGAGAATTGTTGTTCCCGGATCCAAGAGTCTCACGAACCGGGCGCTGATCCTTGCGGCACTTTCCAAGGGGGAGACCGTCCTGCAGGGAGCTTTATGGAGTGAAGATACGCAGGTGATGACGGAGTGCCTGCAGGAGTTGGGGTTCCTGATCTCCGTACAACAGGATCCTTTCGAGCCGGCGAATCGACAGATCACCGTGCAAGGAATGGGCGGCCACGTCCCCAAGGGGGGACCCGCCGGTGCCCCGCTCGAGCTCTTCGTCGGTAATGCCGGGACCGCCGCCCGATTCCTCGCCGCCTTCCTTTGCTTGGGTGAAGGAGACTATCTGCTCCAGGGAGTCCCCCGGATGCACGAACGCCCCCAAGCCTCTCTCTTTCAAGCGCTGCGAACACTGGGCTACCGGATCGATTCACCCAATGACCGGCTTCCCGCGGTCATCCGTGGTTCCGGCCCAAGACCGGGGGCCTGCTCGGTCAGTGCCGCCGAGAGTTCCCAGTTCGCGTCCGCGCTCCTCCTCAGCGGACGAACCGGCAGATGGCAGGTCTCCATGACAGATGCCGACCCCGAGGAATCCCCCTACGTCAAGATGACCGATGAACTCGTGAAAGCCTTCCCTGGCGCCGGCGGGACTTTCGTCATCGAGCCGGATGCTTCCAGCGGGAGCTACTTCTGGGCCGCCCAACCCCTGGTGAACTGCAGTCCAAGCGGCTCCCATCGGATCGAAGTGGCGCGATGGCCTGATTCCGGTTGGCAGATTGATGCCGAGTTTCCAAAGTTCCTGCCCCTCCCAGCGAGCGTGTCCAGGCAGCGCGACTTGGGGGATAGCATCATGACCGCCATCGTCCTGGCACCATTCTCCAGGATCGAGACACGTTTCACGGAGCTGGGACGGCTGCGGGTGCAGGAATGTGAGCGGGTTGTGGCTTTGCGGACGGAGCTGGGGAAATGCGGCGCAAGAATCCGGGAGGAGGATGACACCCTCATCGTCCAGCCAGGCCCGCTGCATGGGGCGGAGATAGATACCTACCAAGACCACCGCATGGCCATGTGTTTCTCGATTCTGGGGTTGAAAGTGCCCGGCATGCGCATCAAGAATCCAGGCTGCGTGAAGAAAACATTTCCGAACTTTTTCCAGAAGCTTTCCTCCCGGGCACCTCACGGCCTGGGGGTGTCGATCCGCGATCCTCGCGAGGATCGAATCCTGGAGGGGAAGGAGCTGCTCCCCGACTGAAGCCAAGGAAATCCGACATGGCGTCCCACATCATCATTGCGATCGACGGCACCAGCGCGAGTGGCAAGAGCAGCACGTCGCGCCATGTAGCGAAGCACTTTGGTTACATCTACGTGGACACAGGCGCGATGTACCGGACCTTCGCGTGGCATTGCCTGAACCGAAGCCTTGATCTGCAGAACGAGAAAGCCGTGGGCGCTGAAACCCGGAAATGGAAGGCCACCCTGGATTGTTCCAACAACAGCATCCGATTGCTTGTGGATGGCAAGGATCCCGGACAGGCGATTCGATCCGCTGAGACCACCGCTGCTGCGGCGATCATCGCGGCCAATCCCAAGGTGCGAGAGTGGATGAAGCTGCAGCAGCAATCCTGTGCGCGCTTCGGCAACCTCGTCATGGAAGGTCGTGACATCGGAACCGCTGTGTTTCCCGACACCGACTACAAGTTTTACCTCGATGCACCTCTGGCTGAGCGCAGCAAGCGTCGATGGGCCGACGGGGTGTCCGAGGATCTGGCTCATCGGGATCGCAGCGATAGCCAGCGGGCGACGGACCCTCTGATGATCCCGCTCGGTGCCATGGTCATCAACAATGCGGGAATGACGTTGGAGCAAACCGGGAAGATCATCATCGACGAGGTGAACCGTCGGATGCAGGCCCGGAAGTATTAGGTCCGCAACCGGTCAATCCATGGCCCTGGACATTCAGCCTCCCCCCAAACATCAGGAGGGCGTTCGAGAGTGGATGGGATTCCGAAGGATGGACCCCATTTACATTCTGACCTGGCTCTCCACGCGAACTTTTTTCACCCTGGGCTTCCACACGAGGCATCTTCATCCGGAACGAATTCCTGCGGATGGCCCCGTCATCCTTGCGGCCAATCATGCCAGCTTTTTTGATCCCCCGCTCGTGGGTTGTGGCCTCGACAGGCCCGTCAACTTCCTCGCACGTGAGTCGCTCTTCAACAACGCTTTCTTCGGCTGGTACCTGCGAAAGGTGCATTGTGTGCCCGTGGACCGCGATGGCGCGGGGGCTGCCGGTCTCAAGGGAATCCTGGATCGCCTTCAGGCAGGCGGGGTCATCCTTCTTTTTCCCGAGGGAACACGCACTTCCAACGGCATCCTGCAACCTGCCCGCTCGGGTGTCGGTCTGACCGCCATCAAGTCCAAAGCCCCGGTGATTCCTGTCCGTCTATTCGGAACTTTTTCAGCCTTTAGCCGGCATCAAAAGCTTCCCCGCTTCCTCGCTTCCCTGACGGTCAAGTACGGGAAACCGGTGCAGCTTGGTGCCCTCCACGCCGAGGCCGCGACCGCGTCCAAACAACGACTCAAGCAGATCTATCAGGAAGCCTCGAACGCCATCATGAAGGACATCGCATCACTGGAACCCTGCGAGGATGTCGCCAGCTTTCCCTGAGAAACTGAAGCCATGGGCCAATGGGTACATTTGAACGGGGAGTTCGTGGAATCGAGCCGGGCCATGGTTCCGATCAGCGACCGTGGGTTCCTTTATGGTGATGGCGTCTTCGAGACCACGCGGGTTTGCCAACGCCAGATCATCGGATGGAAAGCCCATTGGGCGAGATTTGAGGCAGGGCTGTCGCTTCTTCGAATGGACTCGCGACTGAGCGAGCCTGGTGCTCTCAAAGCCGCAAATGATCTGGTCCAGCGCAACAACGTGTCTGAAGGCTACGTCCGATGGTCAGCCACGCGGGGAGCCGGTCCGCGTGGCTATGGGATCCAAGGCTGCGGTCCCGGCAGCTTTCTGATCCAGGCTGGTTCTTTTCCACAGCCGCTTCCTTCTGCTCCCAGGCAGTGGAAGCTGATCACCAGCACCTGGACGCTGCCCCTCGCCACTCCGATTTCCAGAGTGAAGCATTCGAGCAAGCTCCTCCATGTCCTCGCCAAGGCCCATGCGCAGGAATCGGGGGCCGACGAACCGGTTCTTTGCAACCAAGATGGATGGGTGGTGGAGGCGGCGAGCGCAAATATTGCGTGGATCCGGGACAATTGTCTTTTCCGACCCATGGATTCTGCGGGAGCGCTTCCGGGCGTGTTTCAGGAAATCCTGGCGTTTGAAGCACGTCGGCTTGGCCTGGGTGTGGAGACATCCCAGGTGACGCCCATGGACCTCTTCAAGACCGAGGGAGTGCTCCTGACGTTGAGCACGCTGGGCGTGGTGGAGGCCACAGAATTGGATCGGCAACCCCTCCCGCTCAGCCCCTGGACTTTCAGGCTTTGGGAAGCGTGCGAAAAAGCGATGCAGGCCGCTGCCGGACGGATGGGTTGACCCAGGCTTGGTCGAGAGCCGGATTGCTTCCCGGATTATCGCTGGGGCAGCTCTCCGAGATCCGAAACCCGCAGTTTGAAACGCTGGCTTAGCGGGACCTGGATCCGCACCGGCTGAGGGGAGTTGGTCGCCCCCGGTTCCTGGGGACGGCGGGAACGAAAGACCGTCGAGGTCATCAGGTGAAGGTCTGTGATCAATTCCACGGGCACTTTGTTCTCGGTGTCCACCCAGGCACTGCCCCGCATTCGGCCATCCTCGAGCGCAGCGTTCGCCCTGACAGCCCGGGAGAGCTGGGCTGCGAGTCCCTTCAGCGGGGAGAGCTCGCCGTCAAAATCGATGCGGGCGCACTTTTTTCCCTGATGCATCTGCCATCCCCTGAATTCCGCCTGCCCTTTGAACTGTACAGAGCCCACCGTGCCAGCGCTCATCGTTCGTTCCAGATCCCACTTGGAGCCCACCTGCACGGATGTCTTGGGCAACACGCTGAACTCGATGAACGGCCTGAAGAACTGAGGATGAAACAACCGTTTCAAGAGGGCGACACCGGCGGCGTTCGCATCCGTGTTTAGGGCCTTTGCGCTTGGAGTATTGGTGTCTGATTCAGCCCCGGTGATGGCTCCCGAAGGGGTCATCAGGAACCTCCACCTCGCCCCAACAAGCTTGTCCATGATCTCGGTGGTTCGCTGATCGTCGGAGAGCATCGCCACGCGGCTCCGTGTGTCGTAGT
>VHDG01000418.1 GCA_016871475.1 Verrucomicrobiota bacterium | reverse complement strand
CAGATTGAACGGGCGTGGCTCAGTGAGTAGCGAGCCATTGTCGGGATTGAACCGGGTGGAGTTCTCAACTTTCTCGGCGCGTTCTCCGAGGAGCTCCACCTGGCTGATGCCGCGGGAGCCATAGTATTGGGTGGCGACTTTGCGTGCGCTCTCGGGAGGCTTTCCTGGAGGGAGCAAGACAGCATAGGCCTCGTTGCACTCCTTGCCCGTCTGTGGATCCTTCGCACCAGAGTAATGATAGGCAATGCCGGATTGGGGATCGATTTGGTCTGCTCTGAAACGTTTCCGAGTCAGCAGACAGTCGCACATGGGATCACAGAAAGTGTCCACGTGACCCGAGGCCTTCCAGATCATGGGATGCATGATGATCGAGGCGTCGAGCCCGACCACATCTTCGCGGATCCGGGTCATGCTGTTCCACCAGAGCTCTTTGACGTTTCGTTTGAGCTCGGCACCCAATGGACCGTAGTCCCAGAAACCCTGGATGCCTCCATAGGACTCGGAGGATTGGAATATGAAGCCGCGTCTCTTGCACAAAGAGACGATCTTTTCCATCAGTGCGTTCGACTTGGGATCAGCCATAAATAAGCAACGGGGGCCGAGTTTCGGTGAAGGCGAAACGAAGTCAAGGCCTGCTCACGAGTCCGGCGTCCGTCCTCCGGCGGCTTGTGGGAAGCTCCTGCCCGCCTACTCCAGAGCGAGGGCCTGATCCAGGAACTGAGGGAGGTGGGCGAGAATCACATTGTCGTGAACGACCAATCTCGCCCCTGATTGCCGGGCCGCTGCCTCCGCTTTGGGTGATTGCGGAGGGATGATCGCGATGACCGGGATATGGCTTGTCTCGGGAGTTTCACGAACCATGGTCAGAGCTGCACATACCCGATCTGGCCGGTCGCCGATGTCCGCAACCAACACCATCGGCTTTTCTTTGCGACAGGATTCGACAAGGTGTTCTGCACCGGGAGCCGTGACCACGCGATAGCCTAGGTCCTGGAGCCGCTGCAGCAGCTGACTTCCAGGCAATAACCGCTCGTAAAGCAATAGCGCAAGAGGTTGCGTCACGCCCGGAAACTCCCTTAGCAACGTCCAAAAAGCAAAACGAATCCGGATTCAGCCTGGAGTCAGAAAACCACGGATCCCTGACGCATGAGGATGGGGCGTTGAGATCGCAGCGACATACCCTTCATCGACGGGGATATCTTGGATTCGCCAACGGGCAGGCGATTCAGGGAGCTCAGGATCCTCGATCAAGGCAGCCGGTTTCACGGGATTCGTTTCAACGCTGAACGTACCCAACCCCCTCAACAGCCCTTCTCCCAACCCTTTCAAATAAGCCTCCTTGCAGGCCCAAGTTCGAAAAAATGCAGGGCGCAGGTCCGACTCTGGCAACCTCAGCAAACCTGTCTGCTCCCGGGGACTGAACCATCTTTCCACCAGCTCCCGGACCTGGGTCCGATGCTGGACTTGTTCCACATCCACCCCAACCTCAGCTCCCAAGGCAAAGGACATGAGAGAAAGCCCTCCTGAATGCGATAGATTGAAGCGAACGTCCGAACTCGCTTTGGCCGAGTTCAACTCCAGCCGTGGTTTGCCTCCTTTTGCGGTTCCGATCTGGATTTGCGCCGGGGAGAATCCAAGGTACCGGCTCAGCAGAACTCGAAGGGTCGCATGGGTCGAAAGAAAGCGCCGTCGATCTTCGGGTCGCCTGAATCGGTTCGCTCGCGAGCGGGAGCTTTCGTCGAGAAGTGCCAGGCATGCGGCATCCGGGGTGGTGTCCCGATCCCACCTATGCATCCAGACGTGGCATTGAAATGGGTGAAGCCGAAGGTCTTCGGGAGCCGGCTGCCAGAAGCTCTGGTTCATGTTCTCAGCCGACACAACACTAGAGAGCGGTGCACATGACCACTTCATCCACCGTGGTGACGCCTCCCCGGACTTTCAGCCAACCGTCTTCCCTGAGGAGTCGCATTCCGTGGGCCCGCGCGGCCGCTGTCACCTTGGGGGCGGACACACGTTCCATCACAAGTTCCCCGATCTCCTCGTTCATCACCATCAGCTCGTAGAGCCCGCAGCGCCCACGGCAACCGGTGTTCCGACAGTTGGGACATCCGGTTCCCTTGTAGATTTGCTCGCCCGCCGCCAGCGTGAAGTCTTTCGGGAGTTTTGCCCGATCTGGTTCATGCGGCGCCCGGCATTTACTGCAAATCTTCCTGACCAGTCGCTGGGCCATCGATCCGATCAATGTGCTGCTTACGAGATAAGGCTCCACTCCCATGTCGATGAGCCTCATGGGAGCTGATGCCGCATCGTTGGTGTGAAGTGTGGACAGCACCAAATGGCCGGTCAGAGCCGCCTGGGTGGCAGCGCGCGCGGTCTCGAGATCACGAATTTCCCCAATCATCACCACGTCGGGATCGTGACGAAGGATCGCCCGCAGTCCCCGTTCGAAGGTCATTCCGACTTTGTGATCCACCGGGATCTGATTCACGCCACGCAGATGGTATTCCACCGGATCCTCGACCGTCAGAACCTTGATTTCAGGTCCTACGAGCGCATTCAGCGCAGCATACAAAGTGGTGGTCTTGCCGGACCCCGTGGGGCCCGTGACGAGGATGATGCCGTGAGGATGACCGATCAGCCCCTTGAACGAGTCGTTGGTCTCCTCATCCATTCCCAGCTCCGTGAGCGTGAAGAGGACGTTGGACTTGTCCAGCAGACGCATCACCACGCCTTCGCCGTAGAGCATCGGGATGACGCTCACACGCACATCGATCTGGCGTCCGCCTACGTTGAACTTGATCCGTCCGTCTTGCGGCACTCGTCTTTCGGCGATGTTGAGGCTGGCGAGAATCTTGATTCGGCTGATGATCGCGGCCTGGAACCGATGCATCTGAGGAGGGACGGATGCCTCGTGCAAAACACCATCGATCCGGTAGCGAATCGAAATTTCGTGTTCGTAGGGTTCGATGTGAATGTCGCTGGCCCGCTCATTCACGGCTTCCAGGATGATTTCGTTCACCAGCTTTATGACGCTGGCTTCCTGGGCCATCTCGAGGAGGTCCTCGCCGGATTCAACGGCTCCCGAGGTCGCTCCCTCCTCCGATCCTCCGCCCACCATCTCGTCAAGGGTGTCACCTCCCAGGCCGTAATGGGATTTGATGACTTTCTCGATCTCATCCCGAGCCGCGAGCACCGGTTGGACATTCAACCCGGTCATGAGCCGGATTTCATCGAAAGCGTAGAGATCAAACGCATCGCTGGTGGCGATATTGAGCGTGTCCTGCGTCTGCGAGATGGGCACCAGCCGTTTGCGGTAAACAATCTTGGAGGGGAGCACTCGCAGGGTTTCCGGCGTGATGGTGACTTCCTCGAGGTTGACGAGCGGGATGTGCAGCTGTTCGGACATCAATTCGAGCAGCTGACGTTCCGTGATGAGCCCGAGCTGAACGAGAGCCCGATCAAGGCGCAGACCTTCGACGCGTTGAAGCGCCATGGCCTCCTCGATCTGTTCCTGGGTCAGAAGACCCCGCTCCAGCAATATCTGGGAGATGCTCATTCTTTTACAACCCGGCCTCGGGTGAGCATGAAACACGCCGCACCGGTTCCGGAGTGATTCGACTGGCTTGAAGCGCGGGTAATTCGATGAAATTCAGCTATTTGCTTCCAGGCTTCACTGCAGGCTTGGCCGCCAGGTCCGGGGGTAAATGTGCCGGGTCAAAGGTCTCTACCTCGAGCCGGATCAAGCTGATCAGGGGTGCGCCGAGATGAATCGTCTCACTCGATCGATCCACCAGCGTCGCCACGCCTGCCACTTTGCCGCCCTGCTGATGAACGATGTTGACGGTTTCCAAGGCCCGCCCCCCCTTGGTCACGACGTCCTCCACCACGATGATGTTTTCCTGAGGCTCGATCTTGAAGCCGCGTCGAAGAACGAGCTTCCCCTCCTCCTTCTCAACAAAGATGAACCGGATGCCCAACTGCCGCGCGACTTCCTGACCGATCACCAAGCCGCCCATGGCTGGGGAAACCACGGTCCTGGGCTGGAGGTGTTTCACCTTGGCGGCGAGGGCTGCTCCGAATTGTTCCACAATGCGCATCTGTTGGAGCGCCAACGCACATTGGAAGAACTGCCTGCTGTGAAGCCCGCTGCGGAGTACAAAGTGCCCTTCCAAAAGGGCGCCGGTCTGTCTGAAGAGATTCAATGCTTCGTCGTTCGTCATCGCGCCACCACCCTAGCCACCGCATTCCAACCAGGGCAAATCTATCCTGGAGGCCGTAACGCAGGTTTTTTCCAAGTCCCCCGTCATCGTGATCGCGGACAGCTGAACGGCCTTCCTGAGCATGAGAGGCTAAGCCGAAACCTGGGCGGGAGTGAGGGTTTGGTTCGGCAGGCGAGGCAACTTCTTGTGGGGAGGGTGGAAGGATCAAAGCGGTGGACATGC
>VHDG01000417.1 GCA_016871475.1 Verrucomicrobiota bacterium | reverse complement strand
CCGATGGACAGACTTTTTGCGTCCCTGCAGCACGCATGAGCACGGATTCCTGGATGACTGGCAGCATCGTTTGGAGAAAGGAAGCGCTGACACAGACATTCAGGTTGTGGCCGAGAAGTTTCAGTCCCAAATCAGAACAATTCTGACGGAAAAAGCTGCCATAGATAAAAAGAATGCCAAGGTACAAGGCAAAAACGGCATGTCTCCCGAGCTTCTGGCGCTGGATCGGAACAGCTACCTTCTCCTGGAAGAGCTGAGTGCTCCGCCATCGCCAAGATCGGAGCGCAGGAGAAAGAATGGCGGGCTTTTCTACTTCTCGGATGCCGGAATAGCACGGTTCTTCACCGGGGTGTGGCGATCTCACTATGACAGCCTGCAAGCCCGGATTGACAAGCTGCAGGCAGTGCTGCCACCGCAGTATCCCTACCTGCCCACGATTAGTGACAAGGCTGCGCCGGAGAACCTCCGGGTTTACATTCGTGGAGACAAGGAGAACCTGGGAGATGAAGCGCCGCGCCGCTTTCTTGCGGTCTTGACTGAAGGGGCGCCCGCAGCGTTCAAAAACGGCAGCGGCAGGCTTGAGCTCGCTGAAGCCATCGCCAGTGCCCAGAACCCGCTTACCGCCCGAGTCATGGTCAACCGCATCTGGGGTCACCACTTCGGCGCGGGAATCGTCCGTACGCCGGGCAATTTCGGCAAGCTGGGCGAGCCGCCCACTCATCCCGAACTGTTGGACTACCTCGCGGCCCGCTTTCTGGCGGACGGGTGGTCCATCAAGAAAATGCATCGCAAGATCATGCTCTCCGCCACGTATGCGTTGGGGAACGATTATTCGGCAGCCAATTACGATATCGATCCGGACAACCGATTGTTGTGGAGGGCGAGCGCTCGCCGCCTCGACGCGGAAGCCATTCGCGATTCTATGTTGTTCGTGTCAGGGAAATTGGATTTGACTGTCGGCGGGCAGGCGACTCCGATCGATGGCGACAAGAATTTCAGGCGGACCCTGTACGGGTTCTTTAGCCGTTTTAAGTTGGATCCTTTTCTGCGACTGTTCGATTTTCCGGATCCGATCGCGACTAGCGATCAACGGATCGCAACCAATGTGCCCCTTCAGCAGCTTTTCTATCTGAATAGCGCCTTTGTTCGCAAGCAAGCCCAGGCACTTTCGGAGCGCCTCGGCGCGCAGTTGCCGGAACCAGGAAAGATCCAGGCCATATATCAAATTCTTTTCAGCCGGGCCCCGACCCAAGAGGAACTTCAGTACGCAAGTGAATTCGTGTCAGCCAGCCCCGGTTCCTGGCCGCAGTACATCCAAGTGCTGCTGAGTTCAAACGAGTTCAACTACGTGAATTAGTCGACCGAGAGGCTAGGAGGGTCTTATGAATCGTCGCGAGCTGCTCATGACTATGGCGAACGGCTTCGGAATAACGGCTCTCGGCCGTGTGCTGGCAGCCGATAGTTCCCCGTTCAACCCCTTGGAACCGAAGACGCCCCACTTCACCCCCAAAGCCAAACATGTCATTTTTCTGTTTCTGAATGGGGGCCCATCTCAAGTTGACACGTTTGATCCGAAACCGATGTTGGAGAAGTATCACGGCCAGCCGATGCCCGGCGCCAACCAGGTGGTTTCGGGCGGTGGAATCAAACTGCACGTCAGCAATCTGATGAAGTCGCCGTTTACGTTTAAGAAGTATGGACAGAGCGGAATCGAAGTCAGCGACATATTCCCCAAGGTGGGTGAGTGCATCGACGATGTGTGCGTGGTCCGCTCGATGTTCACGGACATACCCAATCATCCGCCGGGTCTGTGCATGATGAATACTGGGCACAACATAACCGGCCGGCCCTCGCTGGGTTCATGGCTTACTTACGGTCTGGGGACCGAAAACCAGAATCTGCCTGGCTTTGTTGTGCTTTGCCCAGGAGCTCCTATCATGGGTCCGCAACTCTGGTCTTCCGGATTTCTCCCCGCCTCCTATCAGGGAACCTGGGTACGAAACAATGAAAGGGATCCTGAGAAATTGATTCCCTATTTGCGTGGCGGGTTCACGCGACAGCCTGAGCAGCGCCGACAGCTCGACCTGCTCGGCAAATTGAATCGTCTTCAGCTGTCGAGGGAGGGTCCCTCCTCTCAACTAGAGTCCACCATTCAAGCCATGGAGACAGCTTATCGTATGCAAGCTGAGGCGATGGACGCGTTCGATGTTTCCAAGGAAGATGAGAGGACTCGGACGGCTTATGGCCAAGGGGATTTTGCCAGCGGCTGCCTGATGGCCCGGAGACTCGTGGAGCGCGGCGTTCGGATGGTACAGGTGTATTTCGGCGCGGTACAACCCTGGGATGATCACAGTGACATTCTGCACCATCGATCTCTTGCTCAGCAGTCTGATCAGCCGATTGCGGCACTTTTGAGCGATCTCAAAAACCGAGGCTTGCTCCAGGAAACGCTGGTCATGATCGGGGGCGAATTCGGCAGAACTCCCTCAGTGCAAACCACTGTGGGAGGATTGCAAAATGGCCGGGATCACAACAGCTACGCCTTTACCATGCTGCTCGCCGGTGGGGGTGTCAGAGGTGGAATGATTTACGGTGCCACCGATGATTTCGGACTAAAAGTTGCCGAGAAACCAGTGCACCCTCACGATCTTCACGCTACGATTTTACATTTATGTGGTTTCGACCACACCAAGCTTACCTATCGGCATAGCGGTCGAGACTTCCGGCTCACGGATGTAGAAGGGAAAGTAGTCAACAACATCTTGGCCTGACCGAATGTGGATTCGCGGAAACGAGGACGTTCACTGCACACCGCCAGAGTTTGCGAAATCATACCTGTGCCGGCAGCTCTGATCGCCTCCGCGATCCGCGGTCGCCGAGGCAGCCGCCAGTCAGGGAATTCCCATGACGCTGCGCCGGCTGCTGCGCGAATCCGATGATGTGAGCCTCCATTGTCCTCTGCAGACGGTACGCAGCATCTTCTGAATGACGCCACTGTTCGGCTCATAACGCCTGGGCTAGCTCATCGATCTCATCAACCTGGCTCGCGGGCTGATCGTTGACCAGGCCGCTCTGGCAAGGTTCCTGGCGCCGCCTTGAACGCGTTTGACGCCGAGCCTATCCAACCTAACTAACGACCCGCTGCGGCGGCGTAGAGGGTTTCCTGGCCGCTACTCTTCCTCGACGGTGAGGAGATGCTCAAGGCAGCGCGGGCGAAGTCCTGGACAACGTGGTCAATCGCGAAGTGCTGAGCGCCGGGACTTCCAGGCCAAGCTGGCGCGGTTCCAGCGACAGGTGAGGCGAGATGCGAACAAACTGGGTTAAGCAGCTTATCAAATCCGGTCAGCCGACAGTGGGCAGCATGCTCAACTCGGGCAGCCCATTGATCGCAGAGATTATGGCTCACGCGGGCTTCGACTGGCTGATTGTCGACCTCGAGCATAGCGAAAACAGCCTGGCGAACCTCCAAGGGATGCTCCAGGCCATTAGCACGACATCCACAGTCCCCTTGGTGCGCCTGCCCACCCAGGAGGTCGTATTTATCAAGCGGGCCCTGGACCTGGGCGCCTACGGGCTGATCGTGCCACAGGTCGAATCGGCACTTGAAGCCGCAGCCGTTGTGAAGGCCGCCCGCTATCCTCCCCATGGCAGCCGAAGCTGGGGAACGCCGCGCGGTCTGCTCTATGGCGGGCCGGATTATTTCACTCGCTCCGCCGACGAGATTATGGTGGTGGCCATGCTGGAGACCCGCGCGGGAGTTGAGAATGCCCGCCAGATTATGGGTATCAACGGCATTGACGCCTGCTTCATTGGCCCCAACGACCTGAGTATTTCACTCGGTCACCCACCAGAGGCCGCCGAACTGAACCCGGAAGTTGAGGAGGCAGCGCAGGCGATCAAACACAGCGCCCTGGTGGAGGGCAAAGCCGCGGGTATCCAAACCTACACTTCGATTGCAGCGAATCAGCGACTACAGCAAGGGTTCACGTTCGTAGGCCTGTCCACGGATATCCGCTACCTTTCCACCGCAGCCAGGACGGCGGCAGCCGAGTTTCAATTTTTAGGTCGTAGCCGATCGGAAACCTGACGTGTCCCGAAACAGACCTTTTGAAATGATGCCGATCTCCGATCTCGCACTCCTTCGATGATTATGTCCAGTCGGAATCTTCACTGGTGCAAAATCAGGAAAGATGTTGTGCAGTGGATACCTACAACCTGGCCATCATGTGTTACACACTTTTGGTCATCAATCTGGCTCGGGGCGACCTCATCAATACTGCGGCCTTAGTCGCCGCGCTGCAGTCGGGGCATCTGGCCGGGGCGGCGATTGATGTCTGCGACCCCGAACCGATTCCCGCCGATGGCCCGTTGCGTTCTCTGCCGAACGTCATCACCGCTTCGCATATCGCCTCGGCCAGTCCCAAAGCCGTGCGGACGCTCCGCGAAACCGCG